>CAYUKT010000288.1:0-3592 GCA_964445285.1 uncultured Bacteroides sp.
TTCTCGGTAAGCTTCTGCAGTTTCAGCGCCGCTTCCTCTGCCTTTTTCACCAATGCATCCGCTGTCTTCGCCCGCTCCTTCGCTTCCGCCGCGGCACGTTTCGCCAGTTCCTTTGCCTCCGCTGCGGCCTGTTTGGCCAGCTCTTTTGCTTCCGCCGCGGCCTTTGCCGTCTGCTCGGCCTCCTCTTTGGCCAGACGCCTCTCCTCGGCCTCTTTAGCCTTACGCCTCTCCTCGGCACGCTTATTTTCTATTTCTTTCTTTTCTGCCTCTGTATATGGCTTGTAAGAAAAAATACTGATACTCAGGGGCGCGCTCACCATATCTATGGCACAGGGCTTACCATCCCATTCCCTATCCAGGGTCTCACATACCTTTTTGTTCACACAGCCGCTTCCGCCATAATTTCTGTCATCAGTATTAAAGATTTCTTTATATTTTCCTTCACAGGGAACCCCTACCCGGAATTCCTGTCTCACATCGGCAAAATTGGCCACCACTACCAGCATATCATCTATGTTATCTGTTTTCCGTATATAAGACAACATGCATGCGTTCGGAGTAATACAATTGATCCACTCAAACCCCTCCCAGGAAGTATCCTTTGCATAGAGTGCCGGTCTCGATGTATAAAGCCTGTTTAAATCAGCCACCAACCGATTCAGCTTTTCATGATCTTCATTTTCCAGAAGTTCCCATTCCACGGCACGCTTTTCATTAAACTCATCATACTCGCCGATATCCTGCCCCATAAACAACAGCTTCTTACCGGGATGCGTCATATGATAAGCATAAGTCAACCGCAGGTTGGCAAACTGTTTCTTCCGGTCTCCCGGCATCTTTCCGAGCAGTGTTTTCTTGCCATGCACCACCTCATCATGAGACAATACCAGCATGAACTTCTCACTGTAAGCATAGATCATACTGAAGGTAAGTTCGTTATTGCATCCTGACCGGAAGAAGGGATCTGTGGAAATATAATTCAGATAATCATTCATGAAACCCATGTTACATTTCAAGTCAAATACAAGGCCGTCATCATCAAAACAGCCCGTAACTCTGGGCCATGCCGTGGATTCCTCCGCAATCATCAAAACGCCCGGATTTCTCTTTTTCATGATGGAATTCAGGTGTTTTAGAAACTCCACCGCCTCCAGGTTCTCATTGCCGCCGTAGATATTCGCCACCCACTCTCCATCATTCTTGCCATAGTCTAGGTAAAGCATGGATGCCACCGCATCGATACGGATACCATCCGCGTGAAACTGTTCCACCCAGTAAAGCGCATTGGCAATCAGATAATTGGTCACTTCCGGACGTCCATAATTATAGATCAGTGTACCCCAGTGCGGATGAAATCCCTGACGGGGATCATGATGCTCATAGAGACAAGTGCCGTCAAAACCAGACAGTCCATAAGTATCTCTTGGGAAGTGTGCCGGCACCCAGTCAAAAATCACACCGATTCCCGCATTATGCATCTCATTCATAAAATACATCAGATCCTCAGCCGTACCGTAACGGGATGTAGGCGCATAGTAACCGATCACCTGATAGCCCCAGGATTCATCCAGTGGATGTTCCATCACCGGCATCAATTCAATATGGGTATATCCCATCTTCTTCACATAATCGATAATCTTTGGCGCCAGTTCTCTGTAAGTATAAAACTCCCTGCCGTCCTTCGGCTTGTCAAAGGAACCCAGATAAACTTCATACACACTCATGGGCTTATCCTGCGTCTGCTGCGCCTGACGATTCTTGATCCACTTACTGTCTTTCCAGGCAAAACCTTCCAGATTCCTGACCACAGAAGCGCTGCCCGGACGAAGCTCCGCCCCAAAACCATAAGGATCCGCCTTCATAAAGGTGAGTCCGCCTTTCGCCTTAATCTCAAATTTATAGCAATCCCCCTCTTTCACATCGGGAAGGAACAATTCAAAGATACCAGACTCCCATAGCCTTCTCATCTGATGCACTCTGCCATCCCAGCCATTGAAATCTCCCACTACGCTGACACGCAGTGCATTAGGTGCCCAAACTGCAAAATATGTTCCTTCCGTATCGTCAATCTTCATCGGATGAGCGCCCAATTTTTCATAGATCATATAATGGATGCCGGCATTGAATTTCTCCGTATCCTGCCTGGTAATCTGCGGTGCAAAATTATAGGAATCTTTCACCTTTCTCAAAGTGCCATTCTCCGCCTCTACAATATATTCATAATCCGGTACTGTCTTACCGGGCAAAAGCAAGGCAAAAAATCCCTCCTCATCCGCCTGCTCCATTTTATAACTCTTATCTCCCTCCACCAACTGCAGACGTACACTCTTCGCGCCCGGCTGGAAGGTCTGTACCAACACAGAGTTTCCCACTACATGCGCACCCAAAACCGCGTGAGGATCGTCCGCTTCGGAATAAATGATAGCTTCTATCTGTGGCCAGTTCATCAGTTTATAGAGTTTTTTATTCATAATCCATACCATACCTTTCCCTTATAACAAATTCTCGAGTTTCATCCTGCACACCGTATCATGGCATCTCATGCAATCTCACCGTTCAATTTTGTGAATCAATATGCCGCTGCGAAGTTTCGGTTCGAACCATGTGGATTTAGGCGGCATAAGTTTTCCCGCATCCGAGACAGCAAACAGTTCATGTATATCCGTTGGATACATGGAAAAGGCTGCCACGGCATCTGTGTGGACTCGTCTCTCCAATTCCTGCAGGCCCCGGATGCCGCCCACAAAATCTATCCTGTCATCCACCTTGGGATCCACGATACCAAGCACCGGTTCTAAAAGTTTTCTCTGCAAAACCGCCACATCCAGATCCTCCACCGGATTGCCCCGGTATTCTGTATCATCTATTGTAAGACGATACCAGCAATCCTTCAAATACATGCCGATCTCTCCCTTCTTCTCAGGATTTACCGGAGTATCTCCCACAGGCTCCACTTCAAAAATCTCTTTTACTTTCTCTAAAAAAGAATCCTCATCATAACCGTTTAGGGAACTGACCACGCGGTTATAAGCCATGATCATCAGCTGATCATCCGGAAAAAGCACCGACAGAAAATAATTAAACTCTTCCTTTCCCGTATATCCCGGATGACTCGCCCGCCGCTTCTTCGATACCCGCACTGCAGAGGCGCATCTGTGATGGCCATCTGCAATATAGATTGCTTTCACCTGCAGAAATTCCCGGCGGATCCGTTCCACACTCTTTTCATCATCGATAATCCAGATTCTATGCGTAATCTGATCTTTTGCCGTAAAATCATAGACAGGCTTCCTTTGCATTGCCGCCTGCACTTCCAGTTCGATTGCCTCCCGCCTGCGGTAGGCTAAAAAAATTGGTCCCGTCTGTGCACTGCATACATCCACGTGACGGATACGATCGGCTTCTTTATCTGCACGGGTATTCTCATGTTTTTTGATAACCTGTGTGTCATAGTCATCCACCGATGCACAGGCCCCGATTCCCACCTGGGAACGTCCTGCCATCACTAGCTCATACACATAATAGGCAGGTTTCTCCTCTTCTATGAAAAGGCCCTCCCGGATCATCTGCTCCAACATATCCCTCGCCTTCT
>CAYUKT010000289.1:0-3583 GCA_964445285.1 uncultured Bacteroides sp.
ATGATGTATTCCAAAGGTTGGATGAAATCCTGCCGCTACTAAACTTCTGGCAATAGAACTTCTTATAACCGCATACCCTATTTCTTTTATATCATTTGGAATGCCTTCAATGCCTCTATAATAGCCCCTTCTTTCTCTATCGGGCATTTCGGCTGTCTGGAATCTTCCGATTTCGGTAAATTATAATTACCCCTCTCAATAATACCACATTTTCTCTTTACCTGCGCAATATAGAGATTACTAACTTTCAATCCCGTATGCTCCAGCACATACTCCTTAATCTCTGCATAAGTCGCTTTACTCTCCGCCTTCGTCAAATCCATTTCATCAAGGTTTACTTCCACCTCAATATGACGCTCAACATCAAGTTTGGACAATAAGCACACCGTCTCCACGTGCACCGTCCCCCCAAACTGGTCCACCCCGCGCACTCTCCTAAGTTCATATCCACCTTCACACAACACCTTCAAATCCCTCGCCAGCGTTGCACAGTCGCAGCTTACATAGACAATCCTCTCTGGCCGCATCTTCAGCATAGTTTCCAGGCACTTCTCATCGCAGCCCTTCCGGGGCGGATCCACCACGATCACATCCGGATGCAGCATATCGCCGTTCTCCTTTTCTCCCTGCTGCCCTAGATCCTCCTCTATCAATTCTTCCCGGCCGGCCTTCTCATAAAAAGCAGGCAGCACTTCTTCCGCCTTTCCCTCATAAAACTCCACGTTTTCTATCTGATTAACCCGCGCATTTTCCCTGGCATCCTCTATGGCCTGGGCTACCACTTCCACCCCATAAACCTGCCTGGCCTTCTTCGCCATACAAAGGGAAATCGTCCCAATACCGCAATACAAATCCCACACGGTCTCCTTACCGTTCAAGTCCGCATATTCCAGCGCAAGACCATAAAGTTTCTCTGTCTGCCTTGGATTCACCTGATAGAAAGAAAGGGGTGATATGGAAAAAGTAAGGCCGCAGAGAGTATCCTGAATATATCCTTTTCCCCATAGAACGCGGATATCATTTCCCATTATAACATTGGTTTTTTCTGTATTGACGCTGATTGAAATACTTGCAATCCTCTTCTTCTGTCCGCTTTCCCCTGTGCCTGTAAAAGAAATTGCCAAAAGTCTCTCCACTAGTTTTTCCTGTTCCGGCAGTCTTGTCCCATTCACCACAAGGCACACCATAATCTCACCGGACCAGAATCCACTGCGAATCAGCACATGCCGTACTGATCCTTCTCCTGTACTCTCCTGATAGGCTGCCACATGATTTTCCTGCATATAAGATAGTACCGCTTCCAGGATCAGCTCATTCTCCGGCGCCCCAAGCGCACAGTCCGTATTGGCGATGATGTCATGGGTTCTGCCCGCATAGAAACCGGTGATCAAGTTTCCTTCCCTGTCATATCCCACCGGAAACTGCGCCTTATTCCGATAATGCCAGGGTTCCTCCATTCCCACGATCGGCTCCATAATTTCATCAATCTTTTCCGCTGTAAAGCCGCCGATCCGCACAAGATTGTTCCGTATCTTATCCTGTTTATAGACAAGCTGTCTTGCATAACTCATGGCCTGAATCTGGCAGCCGCCGCATTGTCTGTGAAAAGAACATTTTGGCTCCACACGAAAAGAAGAAGGCGTCACCACCTTCTCTACTCTCGCGTACCCATAATTCTTCTTACATTTTGTGATTCTTGCTTCCACCACGTCACCGATAACGGCATCTTTCACAAAGAGGGTATAACCATCTGTCTTGCCAATCCCCTCCCCGTCATTTCCAATATCTTCTATCGTCACTGCGACAATGTCATTCTTCTTATATTCCATATAATTCCCCATATCAGTAAATCTATTCGATATCTCAAATCCCCACTGTTATATACTAGTCCCGCGCAGATTAGAATCAAACAATCTGTTAAATCCAAGCCACCCTTTCTCGCTGCTGTTCTCCATAATTTCCGTAAAGGTCTCCATCTTGGCATCGGTATTGTCGGCAAAGGAGAGCGCTACCGCCTCCACAATAGCCGGTTTCTTGGGCGAGCCAAACTCCAACTCACCATGATGGGCCAGAATACAATGCTTCAGTTCGCTGGCAAGAACCGGCGGGAAATCTTCTATCTGCCTGATCTTTTCTCCCAGCATCTCACTGCCGATTACAATATGACCCAGAAACTGTCCATCCTCCGTATAATCATTGGCCGGAAAAAGAGATAGCTCTTTGGTCTTGCCGATATCATGGCAGATTGCTGCTGCCAGCAGTAGATCTCTTTTTAAAATAGGATACTGGCTGCATAAATAGTCACACAGCCTCGTCACTGCCAGGGTATGCTGCAACAGCCCGCCCACAAATCCATGATGAACGGTCTTCGCCGCAGAGGACTGTTTAAAAACTTTAACAAAAACCTCATCTTCTACAAAGAAAGCCCGCAACAGTTTATGTAAGTAGGGATTCTGAATGCTTTCAATAAATCCCAACAGCTCTTTCATCATGTCTTCGATACCAAATCTGCTGACCGGAAGGTATTCTGCCGGATCATATTCACCTTCCCGGCACTTGCGGACACGTTTTACATTAACTTGCAGCGCACCCTGAAAGCTGGTCACATCACCATGAATCTCTATATAGTCCAGGCTGTCAAAATCCTCAATTCCCGCACTGTTTGGATCCCAGATCTTGGCATCCACCGTTCCTGTTTTATCCTGTAAGATCACATTATCATAGGGCTTTCCATTTTTGGTGACCGCCGACTGTTTGTGTTTGCACAGGTAGATATCAAATATTCTGTCGCTTTCCTTGATGTCTTTGATATATTTCATATATTCTCCAATCCGGAACATTGATATTGCAGACAGTTGCAAACTGTATCTGGCATTTCTGTTCCATTGTTCATAATTAATCCCCATTCCGGAGCATTTATGCGATAGGGCAGCGCAAATTTCATACTAGTTTCCACCCGGAAGATATCCAAATGTCACATCTACTTTCATTTCATGCCCCTGCCGCATCAATGTAAATGTCATGACCTCTTCAGGCTCTGCCCCGCGAATGACATTCAGCAGTTCATTATATGTCTCAACCGGCGTCAAACCTGCCTGTATCACCACGTCACCGCTCTGGATCCCTGCCTGCATCGCCGGGGAATCTATCTCAATCTCCCTGATGTAAGTACCGGGCGGAATATCCATATCAGGATCCTCCAGCGCTTCCTTCGGCACATCTGCCCCGTGTATGCCCAGATAAGCTCGCTCCTTATCATTGGACATCTGCTCGATGGTACGCTTTAATTCTGTGATACCATATGCCGTCAGAAGATTGCCCATATCATTGCTGGTATTCATATTATCTATGATCCCGATCACCATTCCCTTGAGATTGACGAGTACTCCCGTAGCATTACGGCTTCCGTAAATATCCGTCATGATCTTCTGATAAGAGGCGTCCGGTTTATCGATGACAGTTCCTGCAGATGTCACCACCCCATAACAGACAGAACCGCTGGTTCCCAGAGGACTGCCCAAAGCAATCACCGGCGTACCCAGAAGGTTATACGTGCTGGAACTGCCCAGCTGCGCTATTTCAA
>CAYUKT010000290.1:0-3577 GCA_964445285.1 uncultured Bacteroides sp.
TGGCTTGCACTAGAGCTGGTCTTCGGAGTTGTGCTTACTTTCATTTATGGAAATTTAAGAACGATTTATACGCAGAAGCTTTCTTTATGGGGCCAGTTTAAGAGACTCTTCCCGGCGATTTTGTTTCTGGATGTCACGTATGCAATTTATACGCCGAGTTCTCTCTTCTTAAGTAATATCAATGAATTTGCTCTCCCTTATCTTAGTATTTTACCAATTATAATAGTAGTAACGCTGCTGCTTACAGCAGCGGTATTTATTGTGGCGGTTCTTTTTACCAATGAAAATACAGTTGCTTATTCTATCGCCCTTGTTTTTGCACTGGCGTTGGGGCTATATATCCAAGGAAATTTTCTGAACCCGGAACTCCCCGATCTTAACGGAGTGAAGATTGACTGGAGTGAATATGCGATGGAGCTCAGGGTAAGCAGCATTGTCTGGTGTATCTGCATTCTGGGTATTCCACTGCTGACCTGTTTATGGAAGAGCAAAGCAGAGAAGTTGATCAGGTACGCCGCGCTATTTTTTAGCGCAGTGCAGATGGTATCGCTGTTTGTGCTGGCGTTTACCAATCCCCTGAGCGATTCGGTAAACTGTGGTTTTACCAAGGAGGGGCAGTTTTCTGTAGGTTCCGAAGAGAATCTGATTGTAATTATATTGGATACTTCACATACGGATTCCCTGAAGAAATATAATATGTCGGATGCGTATCCTGATGGCGCATTGGATGATTTTGTTTTTTACGATGATGTGGTGGCGGGAGCGGCGCCTACGCGTTTATCGATGCCATTGCTTTTTACGGGCGTTGAATATGATCCGAGACAGCCTTTGGAGGAGTATAGAAAGGAGGCGTGGCAGGAAACTGCTTTTTATGATGATATCCATGCGGAAGGATATGACGTGAGGTTTTATACAAATACAAACGATGTGGGAGAGGGGTGTACGGGGGAAATAGTGGATAATTATGCAGTCACAGGCTATCATTGGATTGGTAATTATCCGGTGTTTAGTGTGCAGTTATATAAGCTTGTGAATTATTATTTGTCGCCACAGGTCTTTAAGCCCTGCTTTTGGTTATCAACAGATGCGATGATGGATATTGATATTATACAGGAGGAAAGTATCAAATACAGACTTGATGATGTAAATTTTTATAAAGAGCTGAAATCAGCAGGGGGGATAAGTACGGACTATGAAAAAGCCTTCAGGGTATATCATCTGAATGGTGTACACGTGCCCTGTCTCACAGATTCCAACATGGAATGGGCGGGGGATGGAAATGAAGAGGTCCCCGAGCAGGAAACGCTTCAGGGTGTCATGAAGATTGTGTATACCTATCTGGATGAATTAAAAGATGCAGGCGTTTATGATTCAAGTATGATTATGATATGTGGAGACCATGGGCGGATTGAGAAGGGAAATTTATCGGCTAATCCTCCGGTTTTGCTCAAACGTGCGGGTGAAAAACATGCGCTTTCCTACAATTCGGCGCCTGTACATTTTCGGAATGTTATAGGGTCCATGGCTTCCCATATGATGGATGATTATTCCATGTACGGCCCGGCATTTTGGGATATTTCCGAAACAAGCGATGTGGAAAGGATGCACACTGTTCATAAGATTGTATATAATCAAATTGATATTAGTGAACCTCATGATGACGAGGAATATCTTCGGTTTATTATTTCGGGGACGGCGGACGGCGGCTATCGGTTATGGGATCCAGACAACATCAATTGCATTAAATATCATATGGGAGACAAAATCGATTTTACGGCGGATACCGGATATGCGAAGGATTTGGACTATCGCCTTTATAAAGCAGATGATGGAATGGCTGCGAGTAATGAATTGAGCATATGTTTTGATTTTAGTGAAGCGGTCCTGAAGAAATCCCCAAAAGATATGGAATTACACTTTGTTTATTCGGATGTCTATAATGATGCGCAATTGGTACGGATTTATGCGAACGAGGAAAAGGCGGGGGAAATTGTCTGTACGAAAGAAGATATTGGAAAAGAGCAGGTGATAAGCATACCTTCGAAGGATGTGCAGGGTGATAAACTGGTAGTGCGCATGGTATTTCCGGGGGCGGTGATAGTGAATCAGCCTGACGGCGGTGAAAGGCAGTTGTCAGTTTCGTTTAAATCCATGTGGCTGACGCAGTAAGTTGCCGACAGGTTCTAAATAAGAAATTCCTTGCACAACATCTGCATTCCTATTATAATCAACATGAATAGATTCTGGCTATTCTAACAGACTATTACTATTAAGATCAAATCGGAGGTGTAAATATGGCACAGATCAGTAAAGATACAACCATCGGCGAAGCGCTCAGGATTAATATGGATATCGCACCAGTACTTATGGAGATTGGCATGCACTGTCTGGGATGTCCGTCCGCACAGGGTGAGACACTGGAAGAGGCAGCGATGGTACACGGTATCGCGGTAGACGACCTGATGGCGAAGATCGATGCGGTTACAGGGGCATAAATTTACAGGCGTAAAAATGTAAGAAGGGACTTCTTTGCGGAAGTCCCTCTTTCTATTATATTCATGTCAGTAAGAAGATTCTTTGCGAATCCAAGGCTGTGAGGCAAATTTACTTTTTTCTGGTATTAGGAAATTCCTCCGCTTATTCGAGTCCGCGAAGCGGATCTCGCAAATTTACTTTTTTTATATCTGTGCCAAAACTTCCAGTGCATTGTCCTGGATCAGCGGCTCATAGTGTTCTTCCAGGTAAGCGCCGGTGGCTGCTGCTGTCTTTTCTACCCTGGCGTACTCCGAGATCAGACTGCATACCCGGTTGTATACATCCGCATCCGTGGAGGCCGGATTTAAAACAAGCAGATACCTGCCGGATACATCATCTTTGTAGAGGGAGTTTGTATCCTGATAGGAAGCGGAAGCAATGCGGGCCAGTCTGGTCACATCTCTGAGTGAGTTAAATGAGAACAGACGGCTGGCAGTCTTTGCAGGTGCCGGTTCTTTACTGGTTTTGGAGACGGATGTGCCGGAAGCCGGGGCGGCTGACTGTGATATATTGTCAGACTGGCCGGAACCGTTCATCTTGCGGAGCATATTGAGGACTTCGTCCGCACCATCGGCAAAACTTTCCATGAGTTCCTCATTCTCTTCCATAAATTCATCTTCGTCATGGACGGAGGGGGCAAACTTGGAAAAACGGGTATCCAGTTCTTCCGGATCTTCCACTTTGGTGACGATTAATACAATACACTCCGCGTTTAAGGGAATCGCTTCGATCATCAGGGGAATGTCTTCCGCTTCAAAACCGCATTCATAGGCGGCTTGCTGCATCATGTCGCGGAACAGGCTTTTGGCTTTTTCGGTGCCATAAGCCAGCTCGCTGATCTTTAATTCCCTGTTGAGAAGATCTTCCCTGGTGAGGGTGCATCGGATCTGGTGTTCGTTTACTTTTTCTATTTTCATGAGATGTCCACATCCTTACTATTTACTTTTTTGCCACTATATTATACTTTGCGTCAGTTTTAGTCAATAGTGCGCGGAAAGTGTTTAAAAAATTTTAATAATTTTAGAATTTGCTTGCTTTTTTG
>CAYUKT010000291.1:0-3548 GCA_964445285.1 uncultured Bacteroides sp.
TCCGGAACTGGTCAAGAGACTGTTTGAGTCGGAAGTAACGGAGATCAAGGACGGCACCGTGGAGATCATGAGTATTGCCAGGGAGGCCGGCAGCAGGACGAAGATTGCCGTGCGTTCCAACAACCCCAATGTGGATGCAGTGGGCGCCTGTGTGGGTATCAACGGCGCCAGGGTCAATTCCATTGTAGATGAACTGTGCGGGGAGAAGATCGACATCGTCAACTGGGATGAGAATCCGGGTAATCTGATCCAGAACGCCCTCTCCCCGGCCAAGATCGTGGCGGTGTTTGCGGATCCTGACGAGAAGACGGCCAAAGTAGTGGTGCCGGATTACCAGCTTTCCCTGGCGATCGGTAAGGAAGGACAGAACGCCAGACTGGCAGCCAGGCTGACAGGGTATAAGATTGATATCAAGAGCGAGACACAGGCGAAAGACGCACCTGGCTTCCGCTATGAAGATTATATCTATGATGATGAGGAAGAGTATGAAGAGGACGCCTATGAGGAAGGCGGGTATGAAGAGGGATATGAAGAAGAGTATCCGGAAGAAAGTGGTGAGGATGCCGGCGGATATGTAGAGGATGAGACGGCGGAATAAGAGTAGATATCCGGTATCTGCCGGGACAGAGAGGACGATGCTATGGCAAAAAAGATTGCCCTGCGACAGTGTGTGGGATGCGGGGAGATGAAAGACAAGAAAGAGATGATGCGGGTGTTAAGGACCGCAGAGGGGCCGATTGTCCTGGATATGACCGGCAGGAAGAACGGCAGGGGAGCTTATCTGTGTAAGGATAAGGAATGTCTGATCAGAGCCAGAAAGAAAAAGGGGCTGGAACGTTCCTTTAAGATGAGCATACCCGATGAAATATACGAGAATCTGGAGAAGGAGTTTGAGGAGGGTGAGCATGAATAATATGCCAGGAAAGGATAAGGTGTTATCCCTGCTGGGGCTTGCCGCCCGCTCCCGAAATGTTGTCAGTGGCGGATTTGCAACAGAGCAGGCAGTCAAGAGCGGTAAGGCGTGTCTGGTCATCATAGCGGAGGATGCTTCGGGGAATACCAGAAAGAAGTATAGCAATATGTGTGAATTCTATCAGGTACCCTATGCGTATCACGGCACTAAGGAGGTGCTTGGACACGCAATGGGCAGGGAGGAGAGATCAGTCCTTGCTGTGACAGATAAAGGATTTGCAGATTCGATACAGAAGCATTTGGTGGATTCGGAATAGTTGGAGGTAGTAAGTATGGCGAAAATGAAAGTACATGAGCTGGCAAAAGAGCTGGATATGAAGAGCAAGGATCTGATAGATTTTTTGCAGGATAAAGGATATGAGGTGAAGGTGGCGCAGAGTTCTATTGAGGATGAGGCCATTGACCTTGTGCGCAGTCAGTTTGGCGGCGCAGGTGCGAAGTCGGAGAAGACCCCGGCAGTTTCTGCTTCGGCAGATAAATCGGCGGAGATGAAAGTGACGCCGTCAGAAAAGGCGGCGGGCAAAGCAGCAGAGCCACCAGCGGCAGAAAAGGCAGGAGATAGAGCTGCGGAAGGGAAAGCAGTGGGAGCAAAAGCCACGGTGTCAGACAAGGCGGCGGCTAAACCACAGGCGACAGAGAAAGTGTCAGCGGACAAAGCAGAACAGACAAAGCCTCAGGAGGCAGACAAAGCGACAGAAGCGAAAATGCAGACGACAGAGAAAGCAGCGGCGGACAGACCGGGAGAGTCCAGGGCACAGCAGCCAGGGGCAAGGTCGGCGCAGCCCAAGAAGAAAAAGATCATCTTTGTGAGTAACCCGCACAATTCCAAAATGTCAGGACAGCGTCCGGCCCAGGGAGGAAACGGCGGCGGAAATCGCAATTCCAACAATAACAGACCGGCAGGAAACGGCGGCCGTCCGGTACAGGTACAGAATACACCGCATAAGATCGTGAGGCCTACCCAGAAACCGATCCCTGTAACGGCAGAACCCTACGATGTTCGCCAGCGTCAGCAGCAGGAGCGCAGAATGGAGCAGCGTCAGCAGGAGAAACGGGAGCAGAATAAGAATGCTGCGGCACCAGTGCAGGGCAGCAGACCGGCACAGACACCGGTGCAAGGACAGGAGAGAACAGGCAGTGCAGGAGAAAATCGCAGACCTGAAGGTCAGAGCAGACCGGCTTATAACAACAATCAAAATGATCGTGGCCGCAACGGCGGCGGTTTCAATGCTAACCGCGGCGGTGCGGGTGGTGAGCGCCCTCAGAGAGGAAATGGCGGGCAGGACAATAGATTTCGGAAAAATAACGGTCCGAAGGACTTTGTGCCCGAGGCGCCTGTCAAGGACGTGGAGAAGCACAGGGATGAAGAGAAACGCAGAACGAATCAGGACAGGGATAAACGCTCGAAGAAAGATCTGATCTATGAAGAGGATGATGCGGCAATCAAGAACCGTAACAAAGCCGGCAGGTTTATCAAGCCGGAGAAAAAGGTAGAGGAAAAAGTAGAAGAGCAGATCAAGGTGATTACGATCCCTGACTCCCTGACCATCAAGGAACTGGCGGATAAGATGAAGATCCAGCCTTCTGTGATCATCAAGAAGCTGTTCCTGCAGGGACAGATTGTAACGCTCAATTCAGAGGTCAGCTTTGAGGATGCGGAGAACATCGCGATTGAATATGAGATTATCTGTGAGAAGGAAGTCAAAGTAGATGTGATCGAAGAACTTCTGAAAGAGGATGAGGAAGATGCCTCTGCCATGGTGGCGCGTCCACCGGTCATCTGCGTTATGGGACACGTAGATCATGGTAAGACATCCCTTTTGGATGCTATCCGTAAGACCAATGTGACGGATAAGGAAGCGGGTGGTATCACGCAGGCTATCGGTGCTTACACGGTAAGCGCCAAAGGACAGAGCATCACATTCTTAGACACGCCGGGCCATGAAGCGTTTACGGCCATGCGTATGCGCGGTGCCAATTCCACGGATATCGCAGTTCTGGTGGTGGCGGCGGATGACGGTGTCATGCCCCAGACCGTGGAGGCGATCAACCATGCGAAGGCTGCCGGCATTGAGATCATTGTTGCAGTGAATAAAATAGATAAACCCAACGCTAACATCGATCGTGTGAAGCAGGAGATGACAGAATATGAACTGATTCCGGTAGACTGGGGCGGATCCACGGAGTTCGTACCCGTGTCAGCCAAATCCGGGGAAGGGATCGAGAATCTGTTAGAGACAATATTGCTCACAGCAGAGATCATGGAATTGAAGGCCAACCCTGACAGGAATGCCAGAGGTCTGGTGATAGAGGCGGAACTTGATAAAGGACGCGGCCCGGTGGCCACCGTGCTGGTACAGAAAGGTACACTCCATGTGGGAGACTTTATCTCTGCAGGGGCAAGCCACGGCAAGGTGAGAGCCATGATCGATGACAAGGGCAGACGCGTGAAAGAGGCGAAGCCTTCCACACCGGTGGAGATTCTGGGTCTTTCCGATGTGCCCAGTGCCGGCGAGGTATTTATTGTCCATGAAAATGACAAGAGTGCAAAATCTTATGCAGAAACCTATCTGGCA
>CAYUKT010000292.1:0-3531 GCA_964445285.1 uncultured Bacteroides sp.
GGGTATGTTCAATATGTGGCATACTTATGGTGATACACAGAAAGTGGCGAATGGTGTGGCAATCACCACAAGTTGTAAGGATGTAGATAAAGCGTTCCAGTTCTTAAACGATATTCTGGATCAGGAAATTCATGATCTCAGATTCTGGGGTATTGAGGGTGTAGATTATCTGGTGGATGATGAAGGGCTCTATTACAGAACCGAGGATATGAGAATGCAGTGTGCAAATACAGAGTATAAGGCTTCCCACTTATGTAACTATTCTTATCTGCCTCAGTACCTTGGAACAAGCAGGGATGGAAAGAATGCAATGCAGGTTCCCGAGCAGACTTCCGAGTTCTTCAGCGGACTGGCACAGCCTCTGGTAGACTGCTTCAACGCATATGGCGTGACAACTTATGTGGAAATGATCGGTTCCGTAAACAAGGAAACAGGTCCTTGGTTCCCGATGTATTCTTACTCTAACAATATGACAACAGAAACCCCTGGTGGTGTGGCTTGGGCTAAGATGGGCGAGATCAAGCATGAATGGCTGCCCAAGGTAGTTATGTCCGATTCCTTCGATATCACATGGGAACAGTACATGAAAGCATATGAAGAATGTTCACCACAGGATTTCCTTTCTGAGATGCAGGCGGAGTTAGACCGCAGGGCAGGCCAGTAATCAACTCATGGAAACAGTAACCTGAAATTTTGAATGAAGAGGGGCAGCTATATTGCTGTAAGAGCTATGTAGCTGTCCTCTTTTTACGAAAAATATCTATGAGCGCAGAGGGAGAAGAGTATGAGTCGGGGAAAAAAACAAGCTAAACAAAAAATTACATGGAAAGAAGTAAAACGGCAAAAGGTTCTGCTGATCTGGTCGACTTTTTTTGTCATATACGGTTTTATTTTCTATTACCTTCCGTTAGGCGGATGGATCATGGCTTTTCAGAATTATAAGCCCAGGGACGGTCTGCTTCATTCTAAGTTTATCGGGCTTGATAAGTTCAAGTTCCTGTTCAGTGACGCATCTTTTATCAGAGTCATCAGGAACACACTGGCAATGGGTACGATCAATCTGGTAACTTCGTTTATTATGGCGATCCTGTTTGCCATTCTGCTAAATGAAGTAAGATGGGTTCTGGGAAAGAAAATGGTACAGACAATCTCATATCTGCCCCATTTCCTGTCATGGATCATTGTTACTGGTATTTTACACGATGCATTATCTTCCACGGGAATCGTCAATGAAGTGCTGATGAACTTAGGTATCATTGATAAACAGATTAATTTCTTTGCACATGAAAGTTATTTCTGGCCGATTGTCGCCTTTTCAAACCTTTGGAAAGAGACAGGATGGAACGCCATAATCTATCTGGCGGCAATCACTGCGATCGATCCGAGTCTCTATGAGGCGGCTTCCATTGACGGTGCGGGCAGATGGGCCAAGATTAAATATATTACACTTCCAGGCATTAAACCTACCATTATCATATTGCTTTTGATGAATGTGGGTAATGTTCTGAATGCAGGTTTTGAAGTACAGTACCTGTTAGGAAACGGACTTGTTCAGAAAGTGTCGCAGACGATCGATATCTACGTGCTGAACTGGGGTATCAGTCAGAACGATTATTCACTGGGTACGGCAGCAGGTATCTTCAAGAGTGCAGTCAGTATCATCCTGATCGTGATTGCCAACCGGATAGCGAAGCGCTCCGGCGAAGAGAGCTTATTCTAGGGGAGGAAGTGTAAAGATGAAGAGAAAGAAAAGTATTAGTGATTGGATTTTCGTGATATGTAACACCATCTTTATGATATCCTTTGTTATTATCACATTATATCCGGTATTAAACACCCTGGCGATATCTTTTAATGATGGTATTGATGCTGTACGCGGCGGGATTCATCTGATCCCGAGAAAATTTACATGGCAGAACTATTATACAGTATTACATAAACAGAATATGGTTACAGGTGCATATATCACAGTTTTAAGGACCATAATCGGGACTTTACTGGCGTTGGTGACCAATGCTTTACTGGCGTTTATTGTCAGCCGAAAGAGATTTTTATTTAAATCACAGTTATCCCTGTTCTGGGTTATTACAATGTATGTGAACGGCGGTCTGATCCCGGTATTCCTGTTATATAAGAATCTGCATCTGACAGGAACATTCTGGGTATATGTAATTCCTGGTGCGGTCAGTGCCTTTAATATGCTGGTGCTTAGAACTTACATGGTCGGTCTTCCGGATTCCCTGGAAGAATCGGCACAGCTTGACGGTGCGGGATATATGACAATTTTTGTCAAGATCATTTCCCCGCTCTGTAAGCCGGTTTATGCAACGGTTGCCCTGTTTGTGGCGGTAGGCCAGTGGAACTCTTGGTTTGACGCCATGCTTTACAATCGTATGTCTGACAAGTATACTACATTACAGTACGAGTTGATGAAACTGTTATCTTCTGTCATGCAGCAGAGCGGCAGCGCGGACAGTATGCGGAATGCGGCCAATTCCATCACGCCTGCATCTATCAGGGCAGCGGCAACGATTGCAACGATGCTTCCTATCGTGTGCCTGTATCCGTTCCTGCAAAGATACTTTGTGACAGGTTTGACAATTGGCGGTGTGAAAGAGTAATACGGGAAGAAGTTCTAAAGACGTCCTGCCATTGGGCGGACACCAAAAATTTCTTTTTGTGCAGAAAATGCCCGGCTTCGGGCATTTTTTGCGTTAATGTATAGACGTGGAAGGTCAGATGTAATAAGATCATATATATTATAGAAAGATGAGGTAGCATGATGCAGCATCGTAATGTATTGAAGGAGATCGGTATTTCGGAGGAAGAGATCGCGGCAAGGCTTAAGGAGATCGTCCATACTTTCTTCTATGATGAAGAGGAGAAGGTGTATCATCCGGTGGGGGATGATATGGCTTATATCGAGGATACAGGAAATGTGGATGCGCGTACGGAGGGTATGTCTTATGGGATGATGATGTGTGTGCAGCTTGATATGAAAGAGGAGTTTGACCGTCTCTGGAAATGGGCTAAGACCTATATGTGGATGGATTCCGGAGAGAATGAAGGGTATTTTGCCTGGTCCTGTGCACCGGATGGTTCCAAGAATGCATATGGGCCGGCGCCGGACGGTGAGGAATACTTTGCCATGGCGCTGTTCTTTGCTTCCCACAGATGGGGAGATGGCGAAGGAATCTATTGTTATGAAAAAGAAGCAAGAGAGATTCTTTCAGCCTGCCTTCATAAAGGAGAAGCCGGGCGGGCAGGGGAGCCTATGTGGAACAGGGAGAATCACCAGATTCTCTTCGTGCCGGGGTCTCCGTTTACGGATCCGTCCTATCATTTACCGCATTTCTATGAGTTATTTGCAAAGTGGGCCAATGAGGAGGACCGCGCGTTTTGGGCAAAGGCGGCCAAAGCCAGCAGGGAGTATCTGGCAGCTGCATGTCATGCGGAGACTGGCATGTCAGCGGAGTATGCAAATTTTGACGGTACGCCGGTCTACACGGAATTTGAGTGGGGCCAGCACGG
>CAYUKT010000293.1:0-3527 GCA_964445285.1 uncultured Bacteroides sp.
AAGGTGGAAGTTACCTTTTCATTTCACCCTGAAGTAAAAAATAAATTTTCTAAAGTATGTTATTTAATGATAAAGGATAATCCCTGAGACAGGCGCGATGAGACAGCCTTTCCACCTGTCATGGACAACACCGGGAATCCATGATAGAATAAACCTGATATCATTATAAAATAGTGAGCGATACAGGAATATAAAGGGTTGTGATTGTGACAGGGAAAGGGAGGTACCTATGTACAGATTTACGCAGGATTGTCTGATCGGGGTTGAGGAGATCGATAAGGATCATCAGGAATTGTTCCGGATTATCAATGATGTGGAAGAACTGCTTGTAAATGATGTCAGGGAGGATAAGTATGACGCCATCGTCAAGCTTCTCCGGGAACTTCAGGATTATTCAGAATATCATTTCCGGCATGAGGAGGAGTATATGAAAAAGATAGGGCATCCGGAACTGGCATTGCAAAAAAAACAGCATGCGGAGTTTACGGCGAAGATGAGTGAACTGGATGCCATTGTGGATAACAGGGAACAACATGAACTGCTGGATGAACTGATGCAGTATCTGGTCACCTGGCTGTTTCGCCATATCATTGGCAGTGACATTATGATCGGTAAGATGCCGCCTCTTCAGGAATGGGAGGAAAAGGAAGAGTATACATATTCTGCACAGTACAGTACGGGTATTACTTTTATTGACGATGAGCACAAGGAACTGTTCCGGATTATCGGGGAGGTTCACAAGGTGATCGTACATGACTATGTTCATGACAAGTATGATGAGATCGTGCATCTGCTGGACGAGTTGAAAAATTATACCAAGTTCCACTTCGGGGATGAGGAGGAATATATGGCAGCCATCAATTATGTAGGATTGGAAGCGCAGAAAAAGGCGCATGATGCTTTCGTCAGCCGTCTGGAAGAGATGGATCTGGAGTATATTGATGACAATCAGCAAAAGTCTCTGGAGGAACTTCTGGAATTTCTGGTGGGATGGCTTGTAAACCATATCTTGCATATGGATAAAAAGATTGGGAAATAAAAGGCATTCGGATAAAAAAGATGCATAAAAGGCAAAAGATTGGAAAAATGGGCTTGACATGTCTGCCAAAAGAAGATAAAATAACATTTGTTCGCAGGAATGGCGGAATTGGCAGACGCGCACGGTTCAGGTCCGTGTGATAGCAATATCATGAGGGTTCAAGTCCCTTTTCCTGCACGCATATAACATAAAGGACATCGCGTGAAGCGGTGTCTTTTATATTTTGGGGAATTGTAATAGCTTGAAATATTTAAGGAGAATGGGAAGTATTCTCTCACTCGCAGCTGTCGAGCGATGATTCTGTTAAACAATTGTGAAAGAATTTACATTTCAGATATTGTATGGTAGAATAAACCCGATTTAGATGATCTGTGACAGGGATGATCTGGGAGGGGATATTATGAAAAGAGGAAAATGGGTTGTGCTTTTGCTCACATCGTTGATGTTGTTGACGGCGTGTGGCAGAAGGGCGGACAGTACTGTGACAACAGGGGAGATCATTGTGCCGGAAATGTCTTCGGAAGATTTGCTGGTGGATTCCCTTGAATATTTATTACAGGATGAGGAAAAACAGGGAGAAGATGTGGAGGAACTGGACGTAACGACAGACGAGGCGGCAGAGTCGGTGGAGATTGTTGTATATTATAGCAATGATTCCTGTGATGGTCTGGATTCTCAGATGGAGAAGGTGTCAGAGTTGACGCCGGATGAGCTGATCGCTGCACTTGCAAGACATAACATTGTGTCTCTTGATACGAAAGTGCTGTCTTTCAGCGAGGAAAAGAAAGAGGAAGGCAAGATGATATGTCTTGATCTTTCCAACGGGATGAATCATTATCTGGGGACGATGACGGGAGAGGCAAAAGATATCATCATAGATTCTATTGCCAGTACATTTCTGGAGAATTATCAGGCGGATATCATTCAGATCCAGGTTGGGGGCAAACCGTTGTATCGCTCTGAGGGATTGAAGGAAACGTGACAGAAAGGAAGTGTGACTGTGGGCAAGATTAGTGAGCGGGAACAGTTAATATTTGATATCGCACAGACAGAGTGGGAGTTATTTCAGCAGGTGTACAATACGGGCGGCAGGGCGTCCTGCCAGGATGATCCGGATACCTTCTTTAAAATGAGGATGAGTCAGTGGATGGTATATTCGGACGAGGTGTTGTTAAGTTACCGTAAGGACTGTGAGAATGCCTGTAAGGAGGGGCGAAACCTTGTTTTTGAAAAGTATGGCAGGATGATGGAGAGTACGTTTCCGGAAGAATATGAGGGCATTAAAGAACATCTGCCGGATGTTGCGGAGAAGATGGATATTGTGGAGAAGATTGTGAACATCAATCTGGAGTGGGATGCAGAAATGATGAAGGAATATCCCAATCTCCGCAAGCGCGGCAGAGTGGCAACTACGGCGGAGGATGGTGTGATGGCCGGTTCTTCTATGGAGAGTTATCTGAGGGGAGAACTTTTAACCTATTCAGAGAAGACGCTGGAACTGGTCTGGAAGGAGACTAAGGAAGCGTATGACAAGGGCGAGAGTCTGTTGAAACAGACGATTGCCAACGAAACGCTTTTCTATGGTTATCAGTCTTTGGAGGCGGCCGAGGCAAGGTATGCTGAGGTGTAAGTATTTGCACAGCGCGGGACGGACAGAAAATGCCGTACAGGAGATGGCTGTGACATAACGGAATCGTGAGAAATCAGAAATGCAGGCGTCTGCGCACTTCGTTGCGCAGGCGTTTTTTGACGAGGATCGTGACCAGCGCAAAGTCAATGATAGTACACACTGTCAGTACCACGGCAGACCAGGTAATGTACATGGGCGTAAGGAGCATGTGGCGGATCAGAAGCTCCAGTGCGACACAGAATAGGGGAATTTCGATAAACAGACAGAGGGCCCCGGACAGGATCGTGAAAGGAAATTTGTGTGCCAAAAATGTAAAGATTTCCATCAATATGGTGATGAGAGCGACAATGGGAAGCCCCAGCTGCCAGAACCATCTGTCTGTAGGCGTCAGGTAGCCGATCATATACAGATAGATGGCCACGGCTACGCCGTCCGCCAGCAGGGAAATATAGACCGGCGTTTTGCTATAGTAGACTGCCGGAAAAGTGAAGACAAACAGGCAGATGCAGATACCGATCACCAGGAGTGACCAGCGGGAGTTGTTGAATGCCAGCAGGTTTAACAGCAGGCAGGTGACACTGGTGGCGGTCAGAACTACGGAGAGTAAGATACCCAGATCTTTTCTCTTGACGACTTCCACCTGGCCTTTGTTGACCGGGTAGGGAGAGGGCGGGGTATCCTGTCCTATGGTTTGGGGATTGATGACGGGCGTATGGCACAGAGGACATTCTTTCAGGGAAGCCTCCAGTTCCACGCCGCAGTTTACGCAGTATGACATGGTTGATTCCTTTCTTATATCGGTGTTACATTACAGACGAGTCTGTAAAATGGCTTTTGTATTATGATAGATCGTGGGTA
>CAYUKT010000294.1:0-3525 GCA_964445285.1 uncultured Bacteroides sp.
GGGAGAATAAGACCTGGAAGTTTCCGGAGATTGTGGAGGTGCTGACGCAATAAGCTGTCGTTAGATATCGGCTTTGACGAAGGGAGTTGTTTTTTGGAAGATTACCCGGTATACTGAGTATAGATTATGAAAAAGCTGAACGAAGAGATCAAGACAGGACAACTGAAACAAGTCTATCTGCTGTGTGGGGAGGAAGCCTATCTGCGCAGCCAGTACAGGGATCGGCTGAAAACGGCCCTTTTAGGCGGCGGGGATCCTATGAACCTGCATTACTTTGAAGGCAAGGGAATCCAGCAGGGGGAGGTCATCGACCTGGCGGAGACCATGCCGTTTTTTGCCGAGCGGCGTGTGCTGGTGCTGGAAAACAGCGAGTTTTTCAAGCACGGCGGGGAGCAGCTGGCGGAGTATCTGGCGTCCCCGGCCCAGACGGCCTTTTTTGTGTTTGTGGAACCTGCGGTGGATAAGCGGAGTAAACTCTATAAGGCCGTTCAGGCAAAAGGCCGTGTGATTGAGTGCAATACCCAGGATGAGGCAGTCCTGAAACGGTGGATTTTGGAATTTTTGAAAAAAGAGAATAAAAAGATTACCGAGCGGGATCTGGATTTTTTCCTGGAAAAGACCGGCACCAACATGGAGAATATCCGCGGGGAACTGGAGAAACTCATGTGTTATTGTCTGGGAAGGGAAGTGGTCACGGCCCGGGATATCGAGGAAATCTGTGTCAGGCAGGTGGGCAGCCAGATTTTTGAGATGATCAATGCGGTGGCGGCAAAACGCCAGAAACAGGCCATGGAACTGTATTATGACTTACTGACCCTGAAGGAGCCGCCCATGCGGATTCTTTATCTGATCACCAGACAGTTCAATATGCTTTTGCAGGTCAAAGAATTGAAGAACAAGGGCTGCGATGCCAATACCATCGGCAAAAAGGTGGGGCTGGCAGGGTTTATAGTCAGGAAATATGTGGAGCAGGCGGCTGAATTTAAGGAGGCCGATCTGCGAAAGGCGCTGATGGACTGCGTGGAGACGGAGGAAGCTGTCAAGACCGGACGGATGAACGATATCTTGAGCGTAGAGCTTTTGATTGTAAAATACAGCATGTGAGAAAGCGGGAGGATGAGATGTTTGGCGTATTAGTTCAGATATTTGTGATATGGGGGCTTGTATTATATTTTATACAAAGGAAAAAGAACAGCCGGAATCCGGGAGGCTCCCAGGCACCCAACACCACAGTGAATACGGCCGGTACGAATCAGAATCGGAATAACGGCCGTCCGCCGCAGAATCAAAACCAGCCAAGACCGCAGGTTTCTACATTTGCCCCACAGGCGAAGACGGCTGTCCGGACGCAGGAGACGGCCGAGGAAGAATCCACCACGGCTTATCTGGCGAAAAAGGCGGCGGAAGATGCCAGGGAACATGCCCGTGAGAAGTGGGAGGAAGAGAAACGTCTGCGCGAGACCAGGGGCGGCTTTTCCGTGGCGGGAAGACATCTGGACGGGGATCCGATCCCCCAGGGCAGCCGGTGTGTGGTCTGTGGATACTGTGCAGCGGAGAATCTGGTTCCTATGATACCGAAGACCAGATACAGCTGTTATTTCTGCAGGGAACCGCTGAATTAAAAAAAGGAGAGAGCGTAAATAATGGCACTGACAGAAAAAAGAGATCCATATATGATTGAATTCCGGTTTCCGGAGGGAAAAAATAAGGCGGTGACGTTCAGCTATGACGATGCCCAGATTTATGACAGAAGACTGGTGAGTATTTTTGACCAGTATGATATGAAGGCGACCTTTCACCTCAACAGTGGGACGCTGGGGGAAGAAGGGTATATCACCAGGGAAGAAGCGGGGACTTTATATGCGAAACATGAAGTGGCCTGTCATGCGGTGACACATCCCTTTTTCAATGAATTGTCCCAGGGGATGACAATGCAGGAGCTTTTGGAGGACAGACGCGCCCTGGAGGGGTATACGAACAGGATCGTGCGCGGGTTTTCCTATCCCTTCGGTGAGTTTAACGACCGTTTGATCGAGACGGCCAGACAGGTTGGCATCGTGTATGCCAGAACCGTGGAAGACCGGCTGAACTTTAACCTGCCCAGTGATTTTATGCTGTGGCATCCCACCTGTCATCACAATAAAGTGACGGACGCGTTGATTGAGGATTTCCTAAATCCGCCCCTGTACCGCAACCTGGCCCTTTTCTATATCTGGGGGCACAGTTTTGAGTTTGAGCGGGAACATAACTGGGAGCATATCAAGCATATCTGTGAGGCACTGCAGGGAAGGGAAGATGTATGGTATGCCACGAACATGGAAATCTATGAGTACGTGACGGCCATGCGTTCCCTGGTGATATCGGCGGACGGCAGGATTTTGTATAATCCCACCGCCATACCGGTTTATATGACGGTCGGCTATGACAAGGTCTGCGTCCCGGCGGGCATGTGCCTGAATCTTCGAGGAAAAGAAAAATCCTGCCTTTAATATTCGTAAAGATTACGGAATTCGGTGGGCGTACAATCCTTGATTAATTTAAACATTCTAATAAACGCGGAGAGACTTGAAAACCCTGACTGCAGGGCGACTTCGGTGATGGACAGCTGCGGATCCACCAGAAGTTTCTCCGCGTGTTCTATTCTCTTCTTATTCAGATATTTATAGAAAGAAGTCCCGGTAAAAGTTTTAAAGAGTCTTGTAAAATGGTACTTGCTGAATCCGGCAAGGGCGGCCACATCGTCCAGGCACAGGTCTTCCGTGCAGTGTTCCTGAATATAGTTGCAGATATTCATAAACTTTTCCGCGTGCTCCTTCTGCTTATGAGAAGCTGCGTCAAAGGACGTCCGCTGGCCGGTATATTCGCGGCCGATCAGCACCAGCATCTCCAGCAGTTTGGAATAAATGGAAGCGCCGATCAGGATGGAACCGCTGTAATACTCCTGGTAAATATCCAGCATCAGCTGCTTTAACTGTCCGTGGATCGTGGGCGCCGTTTCCGGCGTGAGCAGGAGCGCCTGCGGGATGGTGGACAGGGTGGATTCGATGCCCGCCACATTATGCAGAAGGGCGAAATCAACCTGCAGGATCAGCCGTTCCCCGTGAATGGTGGAGGGCATGCCGTGCAGCACACCGGAGTTGAGAAAGAGAAGATCGCCTTCCTGTAATGTAAAAAATTCCGTTTTGTTGGAGACATTATAGTAGTTTTTGAGCGGCATGATAATCTCTATGGGGGTATGCCAGTGCTCGGGATAGGCTTCGAAATTAGTATTGTCGTGGAGTTTAAATCCCTCTATACCTTCATAAAGGACGGTTTCTTTGATGCCGTTTAATACTTCGATCATGTGGTATGTACTCCTTTCTTTCAATTGGGTGCGGAATCCTTATTTGCAGGTTAAAATGAAAACCGGAGGAATCAAGCGTGTAAGTCTGTCGTAAAGTGCCGATCCTGATTGTTAAAAATTGCTATGAATATATAATAGTTGCTATAATTGTAATAAAAATTGCTTTTTGTTATTCTTATATT
>CAYUKT010000295.1:0-3525 GCA_964445285.1 uncultured Bacteroides sp.
AGCCTTTGGCGGTTTATTTATTGATCGCGCAGAAGCAGTATGAAGATGCAGAATACGCCGGAAATTATAATGTTGGGCCAGATGATGCGGACTGTTATACGACAGGGGAACTTGTCACATTGTTTTGTGATAAGTGGAATCAGCTTACGGGGGATGAAATTGGATGGAAAAATGTAGCGGACGGCGGGCCGCATGAGGCGAATTTCCTGAAACTGGATTGTTCAAAATTAAAGTCCACCTTTGACTGGAGGCCGGTGTGGAATGTGGCACAGGCCATGGAAAAGATTGTGGAATGGACGCTTGCTTACAGACAGAAAGAGGATGTTTATCGGGTGATGTGCAGGCAGATAGGGGAGTTTATGACAGTTGATGAAAAGGAAAGTATTGTAGCAGGAAACGGCTGCATCGATGAGTGAAAAGCGTATTGCATGAAAAACAAAAAATATTATAGCAGAAGAATCATACAAATCATCATATTGATCGGATTATTGTTTCTGCTGGTAAATTGGAGAGAGATTGCGTTCTATCTGGGGAATCAGTGCCTGTCGGTAGAGATTGTATCGCAGGAAGAAATGAACATAAAGCTGGCGGGAAAAACAGATGCCGGGCATAGGCCAGCCCTTTCTTACAATGACCACGAAGCTGCCTGGGATGGGATCACGGGCAGATACTACCTGCCTCAGAATATAAGAGAGGGAAGGGGGAACATCTGGGACGGTATCCTATCCTCCCGGGATGGCGCTTTGTACTGGCTGGAAGATGAATATTTCGGGAAATACAAGGAGGCCATCGCGCAGGGACATGCCTTTGCCCTGTATTGTGTGGAGGGTTCATCCTGGTACAGATGTGAGGTGGTTTTTACAGGGATGCCGGTGATGGTCATTGAGACCGCAGACGGGATGGAGATTGACAGAGAGGGAGCAGTTTCACAGGCCAGGATGTGGATTCGGGACGTGAAATCACAGGGAAAGCAGTATCAGTCTGTGGATTGTCAGGTTTCTGCCAGAGGAGACAGCTCTAAGGGGTTTCCCAAGCAGGGATATAAACTGGTACTCGATAAAAGGCTGTCGCTTCTTGGCCTTCGCACAGATGAGGACTGGGTGTTGGTGGCTCTGTGGGATGATGACGGGCTGATCCACAATAAATTTTCTTATGATGTGTGGCAGAATATGGCATCCGGTAACACGGTCCGTAAAGACGAGGGCACCAGGATGGAATATGTAGAATTATTCTGTAATGATATCTACATGGGCGTTTACGGCCTGGTGGAGAGAATGGATGCCAAGCAGTTGGGGCTTGATAAGAATGATATTTTATATAAGTGTCATGGGTTTGAGGTGGCGGATGAGTCCATTGAGGGAGATTTTGGGTTGAGTGCGGCCTATGATATTAAGTATCCGAAGGAATATGACCGGGACACATGGATCCCGCTCAAGGAATATCTGGATGTATGTGCGGTAGGTACTGTGACGGATTATGATCAGGCAGTTTCTATGTTGAATATGGAGAACGCCATAGATTATAATATTTTTATGATGCTGACCTGGGCAGGAGATAATAATCTCAGGAAAAACATTTGTTTTGTGGCGGAGTATATGCGGGACGGCACAGACAGGTATCAGATTATCAAAGTGCCCTGGGATCTTAATTTTACCTGGGGACAGAGTACTTATGAGGGCGATTATGACCGAAAGCTGTACCATCCGGAATGGATTGAGGATCCCACTCTATGGAGCTTTGATATTCAGGCCATGTATCGGTGTTATCCGGACGAGATCCAGAGTCTTACACAAGAACGCTGGCGGGAACTGAGAAAGAATGTGCTCTCTGAAGAAAGGCTGTTCGCGATGCTGGATGAAGAATTTGCTTATCTGCATGGTTCAGGGGCTTATGATAGGAATTATGTCCGCTGGGACGAGCATGGGCGTGAAAAGTGGAAAGACGAATATATTTATGAGTTTGTGGAAGGAAGGCTGCAATATCTGGATTCCTATTATCAGGATTTTCAGGAATAAGCATAGGGAAAGGGGATATTATGTATCGTGTAGAAAATAAGTATAATTGCAGTGAAACACAGATGTATATGCTGCAGCAGAGAATGGAGGCGGTGCTTCATCCGGACAGCAATGAAAGCGATCCGGAGGGCTACAGTGTGGTGAGCTTGTATTTTGATGACCTCAAGGACAGCTGCCTGCAGGAAACAGTGGACGGCGTCAATCTGCGGGACAAGTACCGTATCAGGATCTACAATAACTCTCTGGATGTGATCAAGCTGGAAGTCAAGTCTAAGAAGGACAGCAGGATCATTAAAAAATCGAAATCCATTACCAGGGAGGAGATGGAACGGCTGATGAAAGGGGAGTGTATCGAGGATTCGGCATCGTCGGATGACCCGGCAACACTTTTTAATCTGGCGATCCGTACCAGAGGACTTCGTCCCAAGGTGGTGGTTGCTTACGAGAGAAAGGCTTATGTGTTTGGGCCCGGCAATGTAAGGATCACGTTGGACAGGAATGTACGGGCCAGCGCGCGGACGGAGAATTTCGGAAAAGAAAATAACAGCTATGATTTTTTGCGGGAATATGATAAAGTATTAGAAGTGAAGTATGATGAATTCATACCGGACTTTCTGTTACAGCTTTTGGAACTGGGTAATATGCAGCAGACAGCATACTCTAAGTACCAGTTATGCAGAGCAACAGAGAGTTTATAACAAAAGTGTAAAGGAGATCAATCATGTCGATCAAGGATGTTATCAAAAGCAGTGTGTATGAGAGTCTGGGCGGCGGCACGAATCTGTCAGTGATGAATATTTTGCTGCTCATTGTGCTGGCTTGTTTGGTGGGTGTTTATATCTTTACGGTGTACAAGCTGAGCAGTAAGTCGGCTTTTTATTCTAAGGATCTGAATGTGACGATTGCCGGTATGCCTCTTATTGTGGCGGCAATCATGATAGCGATGCAGTCCAATCTGCTGGTATCTCTTGGTATGGTGGGTGCGTTATCCATTGTCAGGTTCCGTAATGCAGTGAAGAATCCGCTGGATCTTTTGTATCTGTTCTGGTCCATCAGCGCGGGTATTATTGTGGGCGTGGGGCTTTATGTTTTGGCTTTTGTATTATGTATCGTGATGACGATACTGCTGCTGGTGTTGGATATGGTTCCCAACGCGAAAGCACCGGATCTGCTGGTACTACGTGCAGAGGCAGATAAAGTAGATTATGCGCAGGTCGATGGAATTTTAAATGAAATGTGTAAATATCACAAAGAAAAATCCAGATGCATTAAGAACGGTGAAACGGAAATGATCATCGAGATTAAGACGGCGAAGAAAGAAGAGCTGCTTGAGAAGATCACGGGGATTGCATGCATGACACAGGTTAATTGTATTTCCCATGATGGCGAGAGTCGTGTTTAAGTGCGTATAGGAAAGGTAAAACGGGATGTTAGTTGCGATTGCGACATTATATTGCAATATTCATTTGTATAAAAAGAGAAAGAACATAGACAGCACAGGCCTCAGTTC
>CAYUKT010000296.1:0-3522 GCA_964445285.1 uncultured Bacteroides sp.
AAGGTGCCCAAGAAATATGCGGGACTTGACGGCACGGAGCTTGCCATCTCCGAGTCTCAGGAACGTATGGCGGTGGTGGTATCTCCCGGTGATGTGGATGCCTTCTTAGCATATGCAGCGGAAGAGAATCTGGAGGCAGTGCCGGTGGCGGTAGTCACGGAGGAACCCCGCTTAGTCCTCAAATGGCGCGGCAAGGAGATCGTGAACCTGTCCCGTGCTTTCCTGGATACCAACGGCGCTCATCAGGAGACCAATGTGTCCGTAGATATGCCGGATGAAAAGGAGAACTATTTTAAGAAAATAGCAACGCCGGCTGTGGCGGAGGCATTAAAGAATAATGATGTGAAGGCAGCATGGACGGCCCTGTTGAACGACCTGAACGTGTGCTCCCAGAAGGGACTGGTGGAGATGTTTGACGCTTCCATCGGTGCAGGCAGTGTGTATATGCCTTATGGCGGTAAGTATCAGTTGACGGAGACGCAGGCTATGGTAGCCAAACTCCCCGTGTTGCAGGGCAAGACTGATACAGTGACTATGATGAGCTATGGGTTTGATCCCTATCTGTCCAGCTGGAGCCCCTATCACGGTGCGGTCTATGCGGTGACCGAGTCCATGGCCAAGATTGTGGCAAACGGCGGGGATTACAGGACCATCCGCTTCACATTCCAGGAATATTTCAGGCGCATGAGCGAGGAGGCTTCCCGTTGGAGTCAGCCTTTTGCAGCGCTTTTGGGCGCCTATGATGCACAGATGAAGTATGGTCTGCCTTCCATCGGCGGCAAGGATTCCATGTCCGGCACTTTCAATGATATTGATGTGCCGCCCACACTGGTTTCCTTTGCGGTGGATGTGAGCAAGAGCGGCCATATCGTTACGCCGGAATTAAAACATCCGGGTGACAGACTGGTGCGGTTCCGTATTCCCAAGGATGAGTATGACCTGCCGGTCTATGATAAAGTGATGGCGCTTTACGACCAAATTATGACATTGATGTCAGAAGAAGCAGTGACAAGAACCGTTGGACATGTTACGGCACAGTTCATGGAGAGAAAGATTGTGGCGGCCTATGCGCTGGACGCCAAGGGCGTAGCGGCGGCTATCAGCAAGATGGCCTTCGGTAACGGTCTGGGAGTGGCGGTGGATTCCTCTTATAAGAAGGAAGCCCTCTTCGACAATGGCATCGGCGATATCGTGGCGGAAATTCCGGCAGAGGAAGTGCATAAGTTACAGGCACAGGGGATTGAATTTGAGGAGATCGGTACGGTGACGGCTGGCGGCGTCTTTAGTTACGGTTCCATGAAGCTGACTCAGGAAGAAGCGCTTGCAGCGTGGACTTCCAGGCTGGACAAGGTATTCCCCTACACTGCCGGCAAGGATAAGAGTGCGGTAGAATCCAAGGTATATCACTCAGATAAGGTTTATGTGTGCAGACATAAAGTGGCAAGACCGAATGTCTTTATCCCGATATTCCCGGGCACCAACTGCGAGTATGACAGCGCGAAGGCTTTTGAGGCGGCAGGCGCAGATGTGACGGTCAAGGTCTTTAAGAATAGGACGGCGGCGGATATCCGGGAGAGTGTGGATGTCTTTGATCAGGCTATCAGCCAGGCACAGATCATTATGTTCCCGGGCGGTTTTTCCGCGGGTGATGAGCCGGACGGTTCCGCGAAATTCTTTGCCACTGCCTTCCAGAATGAGAAGATTAAGGAAGCTGTCATGAAGCTTTTGAATGAGAGAGACGGTCTGGCGCTGGGTATCTGTAACGGTTTCCAGGCACTGATCAAGCTGGGACTTGTGCCTTACGGCGAGATTGTGGGACAGAAGGAAGATTCCCCGACACTGACGTTCAACACCGTAAACCGCCATATTTCCAAGATGGCATATCTGAAAGTGGTGTCTGATAAGTCCCCATGGCTTGCAGGGGCGGAGGTTGGACAGGTCTACGTGAATCCGGCATCCCACGGCGAGGGACGTTTCGTGGCGCCGAAGGAGTGGATTGACAAGCTGTTTGAAAGCGGCCAGGTGGCGACTCAGTATGCGGATGCGGACGGAAACGTATCCATGGATGAAGAGTGGAACATCAATGGATCTTATGCGGCAATCGAGGGTATCACATCCCCTGACGGGCGTATCCTCGGTAAGATGGTGCATGCGGAGAGACGGGGAGAAGCTGTGGCGATCAATATTTTTGGCAATCAGGATATGAAGATCTTTGAGAGCGGTGTGGGATATTTTCAGTGATTTGATGGCTGCGGAAAAGATGTAAGTGTTATAAGGAAAACAGGGACGGCCTTGAAATGGATTTAGACATTTCAGGGCCGATTTTGGTCATAGGCTGATAGAGACCTTTATAGCGTGGGCAGGGCAGTGTATTGAGAAACTGGAAGCGATATCGTAAAGGAATGCAGTTGTCTGGCAGGGAGGGAAGAAGCATTATGATGAAAAAAACAGGAGTGATCAGGAAAATGATATTGCCGGTTGCTTTGTGGCTGCTCTTTGAGAGCATAGCGGTCACGCTCTGGCTCACGAAACAGAATCTGTTCTATCTGTTTAATTTTACCTATATCGGGACATCTCTGGCGATCGGGATGATACTGCTGCAGTTTCGATACAAACATGCGCGCAGGGTAGCGCAGCTTCTGGTGGGAACTTATATGCTTGTCTATCTGGGACTCATCTGCAATGAAAACATGCAGATAGAAGGCTTCTGGTATTATCTGTTCACCGGGGTATTTGAGGCAGCGACCATTCATTATGCGGTGGCAAAGATATTTGGCCCGCTGGTATTTGGCAGGGGGTGGTGCGGGTATGCCTGCTGGACGGCGATGATCCTTGACCTGTTACCCTATAAGGTATCGCAGCAGCCCAGAAAGAAATGGGGATTTATCAGATATATCACCTTTGCGCTGTCATTTGTTTTTGTCAGCGCCCTGTTTCTTGCACAGGTAAATCATAGGGAACGGATCATGTTCTGGGCATTTTTGATTGGGAACTGTCTGTATTACGGCATAGGGATTGGGCTGGCTTTTGCCCTGAAGGATAACCGCGCCTTTTGTAAATATATCTGTCCGATCACTGTGTTTTTAAAACCCATGTCTTATTTTTCCTTGCTCCGCATCAGGTGTGACGAGAGTAAATGTATCACCTGTGGCAAGTGCAAAAAAGTATGTCCCATGGATGTGGACATGACGGATCCTTCCAGAAAACGTGAAAACGGAACGGAATGTATTCTTTGCTTCGAATGTACGAAAGCTTGTCCAAAAGGGGCGTTAAAATAAAATTTCTTTTTTCTGTTGACAATAGCAGAAATGCGTCTTATACTAATACCAACCTAATTGGTAGGTATTTACAAATTCCAATCTAAGAGGTTAAACACTTTACAGGGAAGGAAACGGACGGAAACCCATACATCATCTGCAGCATAGCCTGCGAATAAAAGGCAGGACTAATTGCTGAACATCGAAAGTAGAAAACATTATGTCTGATTATAGATTTGAAACATTGCAGCTTCATGTAGGACAG
>CAYUKT010000297.1:0-1074 GCA_964445285.1 uncultured Bacteroides sp.
ATCCCATCCGGACGATGTACCGCATATGGAGTTGGTGGAAAAAGTACTTGCGGTATCGGATTTCGTCACGGGAGAGCTTGACAAACTCAAGAATGGGGATACTCCGGATGGTGATGAACATCAACTGGTGGAGGATCTGGATGAGTTTCTGGGGCGCCTGAAAGGCGAAATTACGAAGCAGGGTATCCAGATGCCGCAGGCGAACAAACATGAAGAACCCAAACAGTTCTACATTACGCCGGTGGCAGGAGATGACAGTCATTTTTACCGAATTTCGATTCATTACAGAAGCGATACGCAGATGAGTAATATCCGTGCCTACTCAGCGACTTACGCGCTCAAAGAAGTGGCGGAAGATCTGCTGTATACGCCGGATGATATCCTCTCCAATGAAGCGAGCGGAGATGTCATTCTTGCGGAAGGTTTCCATATGCTCCTGCAGACGAAGAGTTCCAAGGAAGAAGTCATAGAGCTGATTGACAGTTCCGAGGCGGAGGAAATCAACTTTGATGAACTTACCAAGGGAGAGTATGGCAAGGCGCTTGCAGAGTTCGGGCGGGAAGATGCGGTTACCATCGATCTGGGAGATGAACAGAAGCCGGAAGATAGGGATAAGAAGAAAGATAAACCGCAGCCCGGTGATTACGTGGTCAAGACCAAGGAGGCCGGTAAAGGAAAAACCCTGGCGAAGAATCAGCCCAAGCAGCAGAGCATCATCAGTGTGAATGTGGAAAAGATGGATGCGTTGATGGATCTGATCGGCGAACTTGTAATCGCGGAGGCAGTGGTATTGCAGAATCCGGATCTGAAGGTTCCCGGACTCGAACTTTCCAATTTCCAGAAGGCATCCGGACAGCTTTCCAAGATCACTACCGAGCTGCAGGAAGTCATCATGTCGATGCGTATGATGCCGCTTACCAACGTATTCCAGAAGATGAAGAGAATCGTATTCGATGTATCCAGAAAGCTTAATAAGGATATTGAACTGGATGTGATCGGTGAGAATACCGAGGTGGATAAGAACATCATCGAACACATTACCGATCCTTTGATGCACCTTGTGAGAAATTCCGT
>CAYUKT010000297.1:1174-3522 GCA_964445285.1 uncultured Bacteroides sp.
GGCGGAAGGCTTGACATCGAGAGCGTAGAGTTTGAGGGCTCCGAGATGACGTTGATCATACCGCTGACACTGGCAATCATCAACGGCATTGTGGTGCAGGTAGGAAATTCTCCGTTTGTCATTGAGACAGCTTCTATCAAGGAGTTTGTGAGGGTGGGTGAAGACTCGCTCATACATGAACCCAGCGGCGAAGAGTACATTGTTCTGCGTGGTGAGTGCTATCCGTTTATCCGTCTGAACGAAAGATATGATCTGGCTGATTCCATCAGCAATGTGGAAGAGGGTATCGTTGTTGTATTAGAGCATGAGGGCAGTCAGGTATGTGTCCTGATTGATAAATTGCTTCAGGAACAGGAGATTGTGGTTAAGCCGATTCCGCCCTATGTTAAGAAGGTCAAAGGACTTTCGGGCTGTACACAGTTAGGAGACGGAAGCATTGCACTGATCCTGGATATCGCCGGCCTGTTGATACAGGACGGAGAAAGGAGATAGTACATGGCGGAAGAATTGAAAAATGAAGAGATGGAAGAACTGCTGGAAGAGGAAGATTCCCAAAAAGGTAAATTCATGACATTTCAGACGGGAAAAGAATTCTTCGGTATCAGCATCAGCTATGTGAATGAGATCATCGCCATGCAGCCGATAGCAGCGATTCCTGAAGTAGATGATTACATTAAGGGGTTGATTAATCTTCGAGGCAAGATTATTCCTGTCATCGATGTTCGCGTGCGGTTCAAGATGGAGCCCAGCGAATATACGGATAGGACGTGTATTATTGTCATTGATGTCAATTCAACAATGATAGGATTGATCGTGGAGAAAATTGCGGAAGTGGATACGATTGCGGATGACAGTATTGTACCGCCTCCGAGTCTTGGACGCAAAGAACATGAACATAATAAATATGTTTATGGACTGGCCAGGACAGGAGATGCAGTGAAACTCCTGCTTGATCCTGAGAAGTTGATCAGACAGGATGAGATAGAAGCAGTTATGGAAGACATTCGTAAAGAAGATTAATCATAAAAAGGAGAAATTACCATGAAGAAGAGATTTTCAATTAATGACTTGACTGTCAGAAAAAAGATTACTTTGTTTAGTGTTATAATGCTGGTTCTGATGATCATTATTTCCGCAGTGGGCATCTGGTCCTCTAATATGGTCAATCAGGCTAAGACGAATCTGCATAACAGTGCGATGGCGCAGTATGATATTACGCAGGGATTTGCGAATTTCTGTAATATCAAGGTTCGTGTGCGTAATATTTTGTTTGCTTATTATGACGATCCGGAAGCCTTGAAATCACAGGAAGATATGATTGAAAAATATAAGGCTGATGCCGCAAATTATTTCGACCTTTTTGAGGGCAGAATGACGAGTCTGTCTCCTGAGATTCAAGCGGAGTATCAGACTGTGTTAGATGAGGTCAATCAGTGGTATGATTCCACACAGAAGGATATTGATATGGCGAAAGAAGGCCAGGTGGAAGAAGCCGTCAATGATTTGATGACAAACGGCAAGGTAATAGCAGATCAGGTAGAGGCCAATCTGCTTACTATGATCGAGGACATGGAGACTGCCTCCAGAGCAAAAGAGGTGGAAATTCAGAGACAGATGGCGGGTCTGACGATTTTACAGGTTGTTGTTGTAGTGATTGCAGTTTTGATTACGGTTATGTACTGCCTGTTCCTGATTAAGGCAATCACCCTTCCTATGGCGAAGCTGTCAGAGGCTGCTAAGAGAATGGCAGAAGGTGATGTGGATGTGGACTGCACCAAGATTTACAATGATGATCTTGGTCAATTGCTGGATGAGTTCCAGCTTATGGTCAACGCGACCAAAGAGCAGGCGAAAATTTCTGATGCGATCTCCAAGGGCAATCTGACACTGGATGTGTCGGCCCGCGGCGACAAGGATATGCTTGGTAAGGCAATCGTGAGATTGATCAGCGAAAACAATGTAACACTGAGCAATGTCAAAGAGGCAAGTGCACAGATTACCGTTGGTTCCGAGCAGGTGGCAAATGCCAGCCAGGCACTGGCACAGGGTTCTACGGAGCAGGCAAGCGCAATCCAGCAGGTAACTGCTTCCATGGATGAAGTAACACAGCGTACCAAGGCGAATGCAACAGAGGCAGGCCAGGCTAACGTATTAGTAAATAATATCAAAGAGATGGCTACATCCGGCAACGATCAGATGAAGTCCATGATCCAGGCTATGGATGATATTAACGCATCTTCCGAGACAATCTCCAAGATCATTAAGACCATTGATGATATTGCATTCCAGACTAACATTCTGGCATTGAACGCAGCAGTTGAGGCTGCAAGGGCAGGCGTACATGGTAA
>CAYUKT010000298.1:0-3521 GCA_964445285.1 uncultured Bacteroides sp.
AGCCGTAACAGATATGGTGCTTCTCGTCCAGCATCAGCACATCCCGTTCATTTTCTCCGGATTCGCTGGCTAATGAAGGATATCTTCTCTGCACAAGACTGAGGTCCTCCGGAATCAGGATCTTTTCCCCCTGATAAAGATTGATATTGATGAGTTCCGCAAACCGTTCTGCATCAGAAAAGAACGGCTTATCCTTTCTATCCAGTTTTCCCATGCTCCCCTTTCCGGCCTACTATATATCATTACTATAACTTTCATGATATCGCATTCAGCCATTTTTCAATTATTTTTGTGAAATATGGCTGATAACGCCGGAATCGGATACTTCCGATTTGTCGTTCAGAATTGAACGAATCTGATCATTTCACTGAGAAAAATTCTCTATATGGATTCATTATATGGAATACTTTTACAGATGTCAACAAAAATTTTAAAGAAAAGAGGACGTTATATCGTTTATTGGCCAAAGTCCTATAACTCAATACCCTGCCCTCTCATGCCACTTCCATGCATGTTCCACTATTTTATCTATATCCTTATAAATAGGCTCCCAGCCTAATATGTCCTGAGCCTTCCTGCTGCTTCCCACAAGTACCGCCGGATCCCCTGGTCTTCGATCCGTCAGAGTAACTTTGAACTCTCTTCCGGTAACTTTTTTTACCGAATCGATCACCTGCAGCACAGAAGTCCCCAATTCATTTCCAAGATTGAAAAAATCGCTTTCTTTTCCCTGCTCCAAATAATGCAATGCCAACAAATGCGCAGTTGCCAGATCATATACATGAATATAATCTCTTACACAGCTTCCATCCAGCGTTTCATAATCTGTCCCAAACACTTTAATATCTTCCCGTCTGCCGCTCGCCGCATCCAAAACCAGTGGAATAATATGTGTTTCCGGATCGTGACTTTCCCCGATCTCCCCTTCAGGATCCGCCCCTGCAGCATTAAAATACCGCAATACTACAAATTCTATCCCATATGCCCTATAGTAATCTTTCAATATCCGCTCCATCATCAGCTTAGTCGCACCATAAGGATTGATGGGATTCTGCGGCATGTCCTCCGTAATAGGTACACGCTCCGGCTCTCCATAAGTCGCGCATGTAGAAGAAAAGATTATTTTGCGGCATCCATGTTCCCGCATTACTTTTAGTAGATTTAAGGTATTGGACACATTATTGTAATAATATTTCTCCGGATTTACAACACTCTCACCCACATAAGCATATGCCGCAAAATGAAATACTGCTTCGATGGAGTATTTGTTAAAAACCCTCTCGATATCCTCGATATTAGATAAATCACCCTGTTCAAATTTTCCCCACTTGACAGCCTCTCTGTGTCCATAGACAAGGTTGTCAAACACAATTGTTTCATACACCTCTTTATGTAATTGTTTATTAATGTGGGAACCAATATATCCAGCTCCTCCACAAACCAAAACCGCCATTTTCTTTTCCTCACCCTCATTTAAGTGTAATTGAGTGTTTCCTTAAAATACGCAATTGTCTTCTTCAGACCTTCCTCTAAAGGAACCGTTGGCTCCCAATCCAGCTCTTTCTTGGCCAATTCAATCACTGGTTTCCGCTGTGTCGGATCATCCTGTGGAAGCGGAAGGTACACAATTTGGGAATGGGAACCTGTTATCTGAATGATCAACTCTGCTAACTGCAGCATCGTAAATTCTCCCGGATTACCGAGGTTCACAGGACCTGTAAATCCGTTACGGCTGTTCATCATACGGATCATCCCATCCACAAGATCGTCTACATAACAGAAACTCCGAGTCTGCCGACCATTTCCATAAATAGTAATATCCTTGCCGCTCAAGGCCTGCACGATAAAGTTCGATACCACCCGCCCATCATCTGACCGCATCCTGGGGCCATAGGTGTTAAAAATACGGATAACCTTGATATCCACTCCATGCTGCCTGTGATAATCAAAAAACAGAGTCTCCGCCATCCGCTTTCCCTCATCATAACAGGACCGCATGCCATTGGGATTGACACAGCCCCGATAGCTTTCCGGCTGCGGATGAACCTCCGGATCCCCATATATTTCACTGGTGCTTGCCTGTAATATCCTGGCATGACATCGCTTAGCCAATCCAAGTGTATGTAAGGCTCCCATCACGCTTGTCTTACCGGTTTTGATCGGATCATACTGATAATGGATCGGACTTGCCGGACACGCAAGATTATAGATCTGGTCACATTCTATATAAATATCTTCCAGGACATCCTGCCGCACAAACTCAAAATAGGGATTATTCATCAAATGCCGAATATTATCTTTCTGCCCAGTAAAAAGGTTGTCCAGGCAAACAACATCGTGTCCCTGGTCTAACAATTTTTCACATAAATGGGAACCGATAAAGCCTGCTCCGCCTGTTACTAATACTCTTTTTTGATTCATTGATTTCCTCTCCTCCACTTAATCATTGTATCTTATATATCAAATAACGCATGATCGTATACTCATAATAAAAACTCTCAACATAAGACAATTACATACCTTACATTGAGAGTTTTCCCGATCGCTATTTATAATTTTATATTATCTCATTTTTCTGCGGCCGCAAGCTCCGCCTTTGTACACTGCGTTATCTTCCGTATGAGCTGTTCGTTCAGCCCCTCCTCTATCATTCTCCTGATAATGTGAAGCTTTTCTTCTTTCTTTCCTTCTTTCTTTCCTACTTTTCTCCCTTCTTTTATCCCCTCTCTTTTTCCCTCTTTTCTCTCCTCTTCCATCCACTCCCTGATTGCCTGACACATGGGCACTCCCTCCTTTTCCATCTTCTCTGCCAGTCCTTTCATATGCAGATGCACCGCTATGGCCTGCTCTGTTTCATAAGACAGGTCCTGAAAACGCTCTGTCTGTAATAGCTGCATCATGCGTTTCCTGTCCTTCCTGCAATGCATTGCCTCAAAAAATTTCCGTAAATCTGTCTGATAATCTTCCGGTCTTACTTTCTGCACCTCTATCAATGGGAAGCAGTACCTTTTCATATATCCTCCGGAAATCTTGTCTGCCCTGACAGCTTTATGGAACATCTGCAAAAGCGTATTCCTGCCTGTCCAGCCTTCTTCTCCCAGATATAACACAACTGTTATGACCGGAAGAAGAAAATCATTTTCCTTCATCCTGCTTTTCTTTTCGCGGTAATCATCGTAATCTTTCTTCCGGATATGTTCCTTGTGGATTGCCTTGATCTGATATTCATACTCACAGGCATCATATACCAATACCCTCTCTGGCATACTGTAATCAGACTCCGTTTCAATTTCTAAGCCGTAACAGATATGGTGCTTCTCGTCCAGCATCAGCACATCCCGTTCATTTTCCCCGGATTCGCTGGCTAATGAAGGATATCTTCTCTGCAAAAGACTGAGGTCTTCCGGAATCAGGATCTTTTCCCCCTGATAAAGATTGATATTGATAAGTTCCGCAAACCGTTCTGCATCAGAAAAGAACGGCTTGTCCTTTCTATCCAGTTTTCCCATGCTCTCCTTTCC
>CAYUKT010000299.1:0-3499 GCA_964445285.1 uncultured Bacteroides sp.
CCTGCAAGCTCTATCATCTTTGGCACATAATCAGAGGATTGCCGCACCTGCACCAGCCCATTTGATGTGATGAAAAAGAATGCAACTGTCAGCTCTGTTCCTTCTTCTGCTGATACCCTGTCTAAAATCTTTGCCTGCTCTTCAAATATCTGCTCCGCTTCCTCTTCTTTCCCAAGTAAAGCGCCAAAAAACTTGATCCATTCCACTCTTCCCAACGGATGCGATTCATAACTGGAATATTCAATCATAACTGGCATTCCAAATTCTTGTAATTTTTCGATCACTTCCGGTGAGTGCGAGATCATTCTGTTCTCTATTGCAAACATACAGCCCTCTGAAACGAGCAGTTCATAATCCGGCTTGCTGTATTTCCCTGCATAGATCATATCTCCCTTTGCCATTGCTTCCTTTGCTTCTTCAATATACCAGTTTTCTTCCTTCTGCCCCGAAAATGCAATGACATTCAAGCTATCTAACCCGCAAAACATATCCATAACAGCAGATGCAACCACATATAAATCTTTTATTGGACGCTGTAATACTACAATATCTTCTTCCATATTTTCCGGTATTTCTTTCTCTTCCGGAATGATCAAAAACCTTTGTCCATCCATAATCGTTGTCAGCATTGTATAGCCGCCCTTATAGTAATCTACTGTAAAATTCTCAGCATATTGAAGCTCCATGCTGCCCTCGTATACAAGTGACGATTCTACTTTTCTGTCCTGCAAACTATCTGCAGCATAATGATTGTCATAATCGGAAGAAAGACTGCTGCAGCCCTCAAGCCCCAGCAGTCCCATGAAGCACAGACAGATTGCAATGAGCATCTTTCTTTTCATCCCAAAGCACCTCTTATTCTGCCGGTTGCAACGTATCAGAATAAAATATGAGAGTATACTCAATCTCATGCGGTGTGCTCATTGCCACAGTGTCTCCAATAACATCCATCGGCTTATCAACAAAGAGAATCGGAATTTCAAATATAGAATTTCCTTCTGTATTAATCGGAAGATACTTTTCCCCATCTACAACCATATAATCGTAATTAGGACTGTTCCACTGAACTGTTGCAGTCACATTCTCTCCTGATACTGTTACTGTTGCCGGAGATAAAATCTCTGCTTTGCCGCTTCCTCCTTCAAAAGAGAGATCCATCAAATAAGCGCCGTCCTCCATCTGAATGATATTTCCCATCTGTGCCGCTTCCTCCAACGGCTCCGGATTGGAGACCTTTACCTTATGGTCATACCATATTCCCTTTGTACCAATGAGCGCCAGATCAAATTCTTCATCCAATACCGGAACCGGCACATCGAAACCATAGACTTCCTCCGTTAGTCCATCGCTGTAGGTAACCGTATCCTCTGTCGGCATAAGAAGCTCTGCTCCGTCTTTTGCTGCGTCTTCGGCTAATCCGGAGTAAAGATTGACAATCTTTTTTGACATCAGCGAAATATGGATTGTCATTTTTCCGTTTTCTACTGTCAGAGTCCCCTTGCCGTCACATGCTTCACTTACATGGAACATAGAACTGTCCGTATCAAAATCCACTGTATATACGCCGTCCGGCAGTTCTGTTTTTGCTTTTGCCGATGATTTCGCCTCTGCCTCCTCATCTTCCAGTACAGGAACTTCCCCTTCCGATGAAGAGGTCCCATCTTCCGGTTCAGTAACCTCACTTTCCGATACAGGAGCCTGAATTTCCGTATCGGAAGAATTAGGTTCGCTGTTTATACCGGAACACCCGCCAAGCAAAGAACAAATCATTAAAAATACGCCAAATATTACTATTCTTTTATTCTTCATGACACCCTCCATGTCAAAATTTCAAATCAATGCGGAGAATGTCGTTTTTCAGACATTCTCCTGAGTGAAACATAGAACTTCTCCGCGAAACAGCCTCTGCTGTGAGTGGCTAGAAGTTCTTTTCACTCTATTCCATAACTGCCTTTGTATGTTCTACATACAGCTGCTGAATCGTCCTGATCCCGCCAAGACCGGAAATCTGAGTATCAATACTCTCGAATTTACCTGACGCATGGAACACACTTAACCAGGAATCCTCATCCTCACCGGCCATATCATTGTTTGCATGGTCTCCTGCCACTACCATCAACGGACGAAGGATCACTTTGCTGTATCCTGCCTCTGTAACGGCTTCTATCACCGCTTCGCAGGATGTTTCCTCCGGTTCTCCCTCTACGGTTCCGATAAATACATTGTCATATCCAAGCTCCGCCATCTGTGTCTGCATCTGGCTGTAGGACACCTTTGCCGCATGGGATGTCCCATGTCCCATGAACACGAATGCAGCACCATCCTCTTTTGCCGCTTCAATACTGTTATAACCAGCATTTTTTACAGCTTCATTTGTAACAGCTTCTGCAACTGCCTTTTTGTCATCATTGATTACGGCTGCATCTTTTCCGACTTCCCCAAGCAGAGGCTCCGCAACCTTTACTGTTTCAAACTGATCCTGATACGCCTCCACTGCTTCCATCAATTCATCATACTCTGCACCGTGCATCAAATGGGTGGGCTGGATCACCAAATTTTTGACTCCGTTTGCGACTGCACGGTCAAGCGCCTGTTCCATATTATCAATACACTCCCCATCCCTTGCCTGCACATGATTGATGATAATCTGTGCCGTAAAGGCTCTTCTTACAGACCAGTCAGGATAGGCTTCCTGTAATGCGTCTTCAATGCCTTTAATATCGGCAACACGGCTGTCGTTAAAAGAAGTACCGAAACTTACTACCAGAATTTCATTTTCGCCAATCTCATCCTGATTGCGGGGATCATCTTTGGATGCATCGCCCGTATCTCTTCCAAAATAATCAGGATCCGCATTCTCCCCTTCTATAAGTTCTTTCTGGGCATCTGTCAAAGCATCCCATGCAGCCTTGGCATCCGCACACTGCTTGTCTGTCTCATCCGTTCTTTTCTGCACATAAATTGCATCAATTAATGCCGCTGCCTCATTGGCTGCTTTTTGATCGGCATCTGCCTCCATTTCTGTATCAGTTGTTTCTTCTGTTTTGGTCTGTGTTTTCTCTTCTTCTGCTTTACTGTCTGCTTCCACAGAACTCTCTGTCATTGTTCCTTTACTGTTTCCGCATCCTGTCACACAGAATGTTCCCATCATTGCTGCCATTAATAGTACTGCTGCCTTTTTTTTCATGTTTCCTCCTTCGACAGTTCCATCTGCCATTATATTTCTTAAATATGAACGTCAGAAACAATATTTTGGCAACACAAATAAAAAAGCCCTTTTCCTAAACAAGGTAAAGGGTTTATACAAAAAGAAACATATAGGAAAATCAAGGACTAACAACTTTCCCATACTCTTTTAAACGTACAACCAGTTACTCGTGGTCTGAAACTATCGTTTCTGTACAGCAATCAGGCAGGTCTCCCGGCTTAAAAATCATCGCATCCGCCATCTTCCCAGGAAAGGATTTCCTTGTTTCCCAGTGATATATCGGCTTCTGCT
>CAYUKT010000300.1:0-3488 GCA_964445285.1 uncultured Bacteroides sp.
AGAAGAAAAGAAAGAGACCATGTCCACCGTGACGCAGACCACAGAAAATTCCTATGTGCCCGGCGTATATACGACCTCCCTGATCCTGAATGACAATGTGGTGGAGATCGAAGTGACCGTGGACGAAAAAAATATCAATGCCATCCGGCTGGTAAATCTGGATGAGGCAGTCACCACTATGTATCCTCTCATCCAGCCATCTTTTGAGGATCTGGCCGATCAGATCATCACGAACCAGAGTCTGGAGGGCATTACATATAGCGATGACAGCAAATATACTTCCATGATCCTCTTAGACGCCATTACCAGTTCCCTCAACAAGGCATTGGAAAAAAAGTAAATTTGCTTCGCGGACCCGGATAAGCGAAGTAATTTCCTATACCACAAAAAACAGGCCTGCCCCGTCACAATCAAGTGACAAGGCAGGCCTGTTTCTTTATGATGAATCAACTTTTTACCGTAAAATAGAACTGATAAGCAGGATACTCTTTCATTTCTACCGGCAGGGGAATCCCCGCCTGCATCAGGGTCGAACCCTGATAACATTTTTTGCCCGTTTTCTCCTCGTAGTAAGCCTCCGGCAAAAGTCCTTTCAGTTTCACATAACTGACCGTCATATTCCCGTGGATCTCCAACAGCACCACATGGAGTAATACGCTCCGGCGGTCCTTCGATACAAACATCCAGGCCGCCAGGGGATCCTGATAAGGATTTGAAAGCCTGTAATAATCGCCATTGCTGATCAGGTCCTCATACTCCTTATACTGTCTGATCTGCTCTTTGACCTGTTCTTTCTCTTCTTTCGTCAGCTTTTCCAGGGACAGTTCATAACCGAAAGCCCCGGTCATGGCCACAATGCCTCTGGTCAGCAGGCTGATGCTCCTGCCGGTCTGGTGGTTGGGCACTGCCGACACATGAGCCGCTATAGCTGACATGGGATAGAAGAAAGATGTCCCGTACTGAATCCGCAGCCGGTCCACTGCGTCCGTATTATCGCTGCACCAGATCTGCGGCGTATAGTATAACATACCGGCATCAAACCTGCCGCCGCCGCCGCAGCAGCCTTCTATCAGCAGGTGCGGATACTTCGCCGTCAGCTTTTCCAGAAACTCATAGACGCCCAATACATAATCATAGGCCACCTTGCCCTGTCTGTTATCCGCAGAATAGACATCGGAGATGCTTCTGTTCATATCCCACTTCACATACTCGATATTTCCCTGGTCAAACACATTACAGATCTGCTCATAAATATAGTCCCTCACTTCTTTTCTGGAAAAATCAAGTACCAGCTGATTGCGGCTGCGTATCGGATTGCGCTGGGGATTTAACATAGCCCAGTCCCGATGTGCCCGGTAGAGATCGCTGTCCTCGGAAATCATCTCCGGCTCGATCCAGATGCCAAACTTCACGCCCATCTCATTGACTCTTTGAATCAGTTCTTCGAGACTGCATCCTAGTTTCTGCTCATTGACCTGCCAGTCTCCCAGTCCGCTGTTGTCATCCTCTCTTTTGCCAAACCAACCGTCATCCATGACCACCATGTCGATGCCAAGCTCGGCTGCTTCCTTCGCCAGCTGGATGATCGTCTCTCCATCAAAGTGGAAATAGGCCGCCTCCCAGCTGTTGACCAGCACCGGCCTGGGGCTGTGCTGATAAGCGCCCCGGCACACATGATCCCGCAGGCAATGATGATATTTGAGGGACAATCCGCCAAATCCATGATCGGAATAACACAGGATGGTCTCCGGCACCGTCAGCATTTCCCCCGCTTCCAGGGGATAATGCAGCAGATCGCTCTGCAGTCCCATGATGACCCTGGTCTGGTTATATTGATCCAGCTCCGCCTCACACAGGAAATTACCGCTGTAGACAAACACCATGCCATAGCAGCTCCCATAATCTTCCGTGGCATCCTTATCGGCGATGATCACCGCCGGATTATACTGATGGCTGGAACTTCCCCGGCGGCTGCCGATCACCTGGCTGCCGTGGGCAATGGAAGCCCGCTGCATATTTCTCTCCATGGCATGCCTGCCATAGAAGCTGACCAGATCAAAATTCCCAGCCATAAAATCCAAGCTTGCCGAGGCCGCTTTTTCCACCACGATACTGCCCGTGCCGCCATTGATGATCTGCACGCTCCTGGTGATGATATCATCTTCCTCCAACACGCCATACAACAGACGCACCTGTACTCTGCTCACCGTATCTTCCAGTCTGATCTCCAGTGTCTGCGCATCCTGATCGTCAGCATAGACTGCCGGAAGCCCCGGCAGTCCGTACTTACCCTTTTTTATTTCATGTCCGGTATAGCGCAGATCGCAGCATTCCGATTCGTCATGATTCCTGACGACCAGAGCGCTGTTTCGATAGTCCCCTGTTCCCATTGTGGGATATTCCTGAGGCAGTGCATCCATGGAATAGGTCCTGTCACTCCCCGCATCATAGGGATTCGCTGAAAATCCTCTGTCATAATAAGTCAACAGATAATCCATGTTCCCGGATATCTTCCCACCATAGTACAGGTGCAGAAGATATCCGAACGCATCTATTTTCATCTGATATGTCGTCTGTTTCGTCTGTAATGTAAAAGTTCTTTCATCCTCTTGAAATAGAATCGCCATATACTGTACCAAACCTTTTTACTTCAATTTTCTCCTTACTTCACCGCACCGTTGACAACACCGTTTAAGATCTGCTTCTGGCATATCACGTAGAAGATCAGGATCGGTATCAGGGAAAGCAGATAGGAGGCAAATGCCAGATTATAATTCGTACCGAACTGAGACTGGAAGTTAAGCTGCGCAAGGGGCAGTGTATTCTCTCCGGAACCCGCCATGATGACAAGGGGCGTCATCACGTCATTCCATACCGCCAAAGCTGTCAGTACCGCCACCGTAGCATGCATGGGCCGCATGATCGGGAACAGAATCTTCCAGTATGTTGTCCAGGTGGAAGCGCCGTCCACTTTGGCCGCTTCCTCTAAGGCCATCGGAATATTCACAAGATATCCCGAGTACAAAAGCACATTCATCGGCATATAGAATACCACATAAAGCAGGATTACGCCAAACCAATTGGCAAGACCCATCTCCGCCGTCTGTTTTGCCAGCGGCATCATCAGAATGGCAAAAGGTACGAACATACCGCTGACGATAAACAGATAAACGAAGCTGTAAAACTTACTCTTCGCTTTATTTCTGCCCAAAGCATATCCCATCAGAGAGTGTACCACAATAGACAGCACCACCGTAAGGCCCGTAATCAGCAGACTGTTTTTGAGGGAATTCCAGAAATTCGTGATTTCCATCGCTTCCCTGAAATTGTTAAGACTCCATGTTTTAGGCAAAGACAAGATACCACTTATGCTGTTGGTCATTTCCGATGGCTGTTTGAACGCAATTACGATCGTCAGATACAGCGGCAGGGCAATTGTGGACAACCCCAGGATCAGAACTGTCATTGCTGATATATTTGTTTTTTTC
>CAYUKT010000301.1:0-3482 GCA_964445285.1 uncultured Bacteroides sp.
AATAAAAAGTCCAGATGCTTTTTATTATACAAAAAATTCATATTCAAGGAGGTTTCAGTATGAGCGCAGTAGTGGCAATGAATGAAGAAACAAGGAGGATGAGCAGTATAACGACATAGCCAATATATAATTTTAAAGCTGGTGGCGAATAAAGACAATAAAAGAACTATTTAAAGGCGATACGTTCAATTTGTATCGCCTTTAATAAAAAACCGCCAAACCCTTATTTTTACAAGGAATCTGGCGATTCTAACTACTGCTGGTGGTGGGACTTGAACCCACACGTGGTTGCCCACAACAGATTTTGAGTCTGCCTCGTCTGCCATTCCGACACACCAGCATTTCCAACAACCGAATTATATATTACCATAATCAAAAGCTATTGGCAAGATTTTTCAGAAATTATATTGACGAAAATTATATTGAAATCTGCGAGATAAGATTTCAACCACTTATCGACAGAAATCTACCACTTATCGATATTTTGTTGAAAAGGGGATGCATCCTTCTTATAATGAGGGCAATAAGGAGGTGCGCATCATCACAATGCAGGTTGAAATTAGAATGGACGATTCTTGCGTGGAACCAAAAGTTATTATTTTAACGGCGTCCATGACGGAAGAGGTCAGCAAAATGATACAAAAATTGTCGGAGAACAGTCCGCAGATTCTTTCAGGCAGTAAGGACGAAAGAATTGAGGTCTTGGAACCGGGTGAGCTGATCAGGATTTACGCAGCCAACAGTAAGGTTTATGCCGTCACAGATCGAGGGGAATATACCTTGAAGCTCAGGCTGTATGAGGTGGAGGAGAGATTGGACCCTGATCAATTTGTCCGTATCTCTAATTCGGAGATTATCAATCTGAAAAAGGTCAGGAACTTTGATCTGAGTTTTAGCGGAACGATTTGTGTGGAATTGGCAAATGGAACATCAACTTTTGCATCGAGACGATATGTTGCAAAAATCAAAAAGATTTTGGGAATATGAGGTGACTGGTATGAAAAAGAAAATAATGATTCGGGGACTTTTGGGTTTTCCTTTGGGGATGGCGATTGGAAATGTGATTTCTATTACAGGTTCTTTCTTTTGGGGAGAGGGCGACTATGTGCCTTGTGTGCCACAGTTTGTAGAGGCTATGGGCGGCGAGATATATGCGGTTGCGCTGCAGACTTTTTTATGTGCGGTTCTGGGTATGGTATTTACCATGGCTTCCGTGATTTGGGAAAAGGATGAGTGGAGTATTGCCAAACAGACCGGGTTGTATTTTGTGATAACGGTGGCAGCGATGATGCCGATTGCCTATATAACCGGATGGATGGAAAGAAGTTTGATTGGTATTGCAAGTTATTTTGGGATTTTTGTTATTATTTTTGCTGCGGTATGGGTTATACAGTATTGTATGATCAAGTATCATATTGTCAGAATGAATCGGGTCTTAAAAAGGAATTAAAATCACTTTCCTTTTTGGAAATGTTTCCGTGAACGAACTATGTAGATATATATGTTGATGTTTTTTCTAAAAAATGCTATATTGAATTTATTAAAAATATTTACATAGTGAAGGAGGAAGTGTTATGAGGACAGTACAACAAAGAAACATTGCTCTTTGTATTATTCTGTCACTGGTTACCTGTGGGATTTATGGTTTGTATTGGTTTGTGTGCCTGACGGACGATACCAATGCGGTGGCAAATGAGGAAGGAACATCCGGCGGGATGGCAGTCTTGTTTACCATAATCACCTGCGGAATTTATGGTCTTTACTGGGCATATAAATGCGGTGAGAAACTGGATAAGGCTAAGGTGGACAGAGGCATGCCGGCATCTAACGGCGGCGTTCTCTATTTGATTCTCTATATTTTTGGTGGTATCATTGCCTATGCATTGATCCAGAACGAGCTGAATAAGCTGGCATAATAAAAGATGGATTGCTAAATATACCGGAATCGGCGTTTGCCTGTTTCGGTATATTTTTCATATTCAGTGTTTAAACTGCGGCTGATTATTTTCTCTTATTTGAGGTGATTCGGAATCTTCTGTGGAAAGAGGATCTTCAAAAATGGTAAGATCGGGCGGATGATAGGTGAAGAGGATAAAGCAGGTTAAGAATACGCCCATCAGAAGACATAGGAAGGGCAGGAGGGGGGTTAACCTGCAGGATAAGGTAAGTTTATAGGAGAGCCGGAAAGAGAGGATGACGCTTACAATAAAGGCAGCGATATCCAGAATAAAAATATCCCTGCCAAGGAGCGCCTTATAAGAATAGTAAAAAACAGGGATTAAAATGGTTCCGGCCAGGATGCCAAGGCATAGGGCGGAAGGAATACAGGGATAGTTTTCTTTATATCGAAAGACCAGGATAAGGGCGTAAAACAGCATGGGAAAAAACAGTAATTTCATATGTTCCCATATGGATTCGTTAATGGGCGTAAAGAGTCCGATGACAGGATTTTGACCAGTCCAGTCATATAGAAAGTGGGAGAGAGTGCCTGTGATCAGGACGAATAATATACCGATGATGATATCGCGTTTCAGATGATTCATAAAAGTTACCTCATGGATAGTGTATGAAAAGCGTGTGGATATTATACGAAACGATTTGGAGGATGGTATATGCTGAAGAATTGGGGGAATGACTATATTGGAATATAAGGAGGTTGGAGATGGCAAAAAGGATTTTAGACTGTAAGGCATCTGATCTGGCAGAGTATAGTGCCAGAGAGATTTTGGAGGCGATCGCAGCCAGTGAGGGGCGTGTGATGATGGGGGAGTGCATCGGTATCACCCAGCCGCTTTTGACGGATATCACCAATGCGGAAGTGGTAGCATCCATGGGGGCTGACATTCTACTGCTCAACATGTTCGATGTACAAAATCCTGTGATTCATGCACTGCCTGAAGTGGAAAAGGCAGATGTCGTCAAGGAAGTCAAGCGGCTGACAGGCAGGGTTGTGGGAATCAATCTGGAACCGGTGGCTGGTGCTGTGTCAGGCGATGATGCGCTCTGGAAGATGACGGAGGGCAGGTGTGCCACCGCACAGAATGCGGTCCGGGCGGCGGAAATGGGAGTGGATATGATCGTTTTGACAGGGAATCCGGGCAATGGTATCAGCAATCAGGCGATCACGGATTCTCTGCAAAAGATCAAGAACGCGGTGGGAGATAAGCTTATTCTGGCGGCAGGCAAGATGCATGCAGCAGGAGTCCTTACGGAAGCAGCGGCTGATATTATTTCCAAGGAAGATATCAGGGCTTTTCGAGAGGCGGGGGCGGATATCATCCTTCTGCCGGCGCCGGGAACGGTTCCCGGGATTACCATGGAGTATGTCAGGGAACTGGTGGGATATGCTCATAAATTAGGTGCGCTGACGATCACGGCCATCGGCACATCGCAGGAGGGGAGCGATACGGCTACGATCAGGCAGATTGCGCTCTGGTGTAAGATGACGGGAACGGATATTCATCACATTGGGGATTCCGGTT
>CAYUKT010000302.1:0-3447 GCA_964445285.1 uncultured Bacteroides sp.
CCGATCAATATTCTAAAAGCAGATACGAAAAATGTGGAAGGCATTGCCAGAGGCGAGATGATCCTCAGTCTTCCCGATGACAGGGATATGCAGGAGGATATGAAGGCATATCTGACCGAGCGTGGTCTTGCGGTGGAGGAGGTGAACGGCTATGTGGACGAGTGATCTTACCATGATGATGCTGGAAGGCATCCGGGACACCTTACTTATGACACTGTTGTCAACTTTGTTCGGTTATGTGTTGGGACTTCCTCTGGGGATAGCCCTGACGGTGACAGATCAGGCAGGAATCAAACCCAATGCGGTGGTGTACAAGGTGCTTGATGTGATCGTGAATATTGCGAGAAGTATTCCCTTTTTGATTCTGCTGATTCTGGTCATGCCGCTTACCAGGACGATTGTCGGCAAGACAACGGGATCGGTGGCCACGATTGTGCCGCTTACCCTGGCGGCTGCGCCTTTTATCGGTCGTATGATTGAATCTTCGTTAAAGGAAGTGGATCACGGCGTGATCGAGGCGGCTCAAAGTATGGGCGCTGGCACTTTTACGATTATCTGGAAGGTACTTCTGGTGGAGGCGAGGACATCAATTCTGGTGGGCGTTACCATTGCCATCGGTACGATTTTAGGATATTCTGCCATGGCCGGCGTGGTCGGCGGCGGTGGTCTGGGCGATATCGCCATGCGGTATGGCTATTATCGATATGAGACGTTGATTATGATTGTATCAGTGGTGCTTTTGGTACTTCTGGTGCAGGTATTTCAGACTTTGGGTATGCGGCTTGCGGTGAAGATTGACAGGCGCAGACGGTAGAGGTTGAGCTTCCTGTGAGGGTGAACAGACGGATAAAGCAGAGGCAAGACTTCAGGTGTAGGGCAGGCGAGAGGAAATAACAGGTGCCTGTACATGAGAATGGGATACATAAGTGTGTTATATATGGAGGTTTCCATAATGGAATCCTTGTATATGGATAAGTAGAAGAGATAAAATCTTCAATGGTGTGGGCTCGTGTTTACGCACTGTGGAACACAGACCTGTCAAACACAAGAACAGTGCAGAAATGAGGAGAAAAGTATGAAAAAGAAACTGATTGTAAGTGTGATAACCGCGGCGTTAGCGCTTGGGGCATTAACGGCCTGTGGTTCATCCAAGGATGACAGCACCATCACGGTGGCGGCTTCCGCCACGCCGCATGCTGAGATTCTGGAGCAGGTGAAGCCCATTTTAGAAAAGCAGGGTTACACATTGGAGGTAACAGTATTCAGCGATTATGTACAGCCTAACCAGGTAGTGGAGAGCGGCGAGTATGACGCGAATTATTTCCAGCATATCCCGTATCTGGATTCCTTTAATGAGGAACATGGTACGCATCTTGTCAACGCAGGCGGTATTCATTATGAGCCTTTCGGGATTTATCCTGGCACAAAGAATGATTTAAGTACGCTTGCAGAAGGGGATGTGATCTCAGTGCCCAATGACACCACCAATGAGGCGAGAGCACTTCTTTTATTACAGGATAACGGTATTCTGAAACTGAAGGAAGGTGTTGGTTTAGAGGCAACGGTGCGAGATATCGAGGAGAATCCTTATAATGTAGAGATTCAGGAACTTGAGGCGGCGCAGGTGCCCCGGGTCAAAGACGAGTCAGCTTTTGTGGTGTTAAACGGTAACTACGCAATGGAGGCTGGATTCTCCGTGTCCAAGGATGCGGTTGCCTATGAGCAGTCCGATTCCGAGGCGGCACAGACTTATGTGAATGTGATCGCGGTCAAGGAAGGCAATGAGGGCAAAGAAGGGATTAAGGCTCTGGTGGAGGCCCTGAAATCGGATGAGATCAAGGAGTACATCAATAATACCTATGACGGTGGTGTGATTCCGTTTGACTGAAGATTTTAAGCTTTGCGTGATTGCGAGTACCGTCTCGTGGATTCGAATGAGCAGAGAATATTTTTAATACATAAATTAGACGCTTTCCGGGTGGAGGGCGTCTTTTATGTTAGAAGATGTTTTCTCGCTTATTTGAGGCCGCGAAGTGGATCTCGTAATCGAGTTTTGCTCGATATGTAATAGTAAAAAATATTTGAAGAAAATGCGGAAATGCAGTATAATAAAACAAAAGAAAATGCGGAAATGCAGAGAAATCATATAAAAGAAAATGCGGAAATGCAGAAAGACAAAGAAATAAAATTTGCGGAACTGAGAAAACTGGTTGCAAGACAGAGGATTATGATAAACACTTTGGAATGGAGAATAGGATGTTCAGACGAAAAATATATGACAGACTGATACAGTGGAAGCAGGAATCGTCCGGTAAAACGGCATTGCTGATAGAGGGCGCACGCCGTGTCGGGAAATCAACGGTCGTAGAGGAATTTGCCAGAAATGAATATAAGAGCTATATTCTGATTGATTTTTCAAAAGCGTCAAAATCTGTCAGGGAACTGTTTGAGGATGTTTCAGATCTGAATTATCTGTTTTTACAGTTGCAGCTGCAATATAAGGTGGATCTGCATGAAAGAAATTCCGTTATTATATTTGATGAGGTGCAATTATGTCCCATGGCCAGACAGGCTGTTAAGTCTTTGGTACAGGATGGCCGTTATGATTATATGGAGACCGGTTCTTTGATTTCTATCAGAAAGAATGTGAAGGATATTCTGATTCCCAGTGAGGAGAGGAAATTGAGTATGTTTCCGATGGACTATGAGGAGTTTTTGTGGGCTCTGGGAGATACAACGACATATCCGCTGCTTAAAAGTTGTTATGAAGCACAAAGGGGAATCGGAGAGCAGGCCTGCAGAAAGCTACTGCGGGATTTCAGGTTATACATGCTGATTGGCGGAATGCCTCAGGCGGTGAAGGAATATATTGAGACCAATAATTTCAGGAAGGTGGATGCTGTCAAGCGGGATATCCTGTCTCTTTATGAAGATGATTTTATGAAAATAGATTCGACCGGGAAGTTGTCTCTTCTGTTTGACTCGATTCCGGCACAGTTAAATAAAAATGCATCCAGATATCAAGTGTCCAGTGTGCTGGAAGGAGACAGGGCTGATACGGTGTTGGAATTGATTACGGAACTTAAGGCTTCCAGAACAGTACTGGTATCTTATCATGCAAATGATCCTAATGCAGGAATGTCAAATAGTAAGAATTTGTCTCGTTTTAAGATGTTTCTGAGTGATACCGGTCTTTTTACGACTTTGATGTTTAAGGACAGGGATTTTACGGAAAATGAGATTTATGAAAAACTGTTGAATGATAAATTGAGTGCTAACTTGGGGTATCTTTATGAAAATATTGTTGCTCAAATGCTTGCTTCCAATGGAAATGAATTGTTTTATTATACCTTTTTGAATGAAAAATCGAAGCACAATTATGAGATTGACTTCGTGATTGCCAGGAAAAATAAGATATGTCCTTTGGAGATAAAGTCATCCGGTTAT
>CAYUKT010000303.1:0-3440 GCA_964445285.1 uncultured Bacteroides sp.
GGGACATCTTTCCAAAAGCCTCTGATAGCCCGCCTGTTCCAGTTCTCTGTTGATATTCTCCACCGCATGAAAACAGGTGGGGCTGTTATCTATAAATGCAAACAGGCCCTCTATATAAGAACTGTCCTTTTCTTGTGCGTTTTTCTTACTCTTCGTATCCCGTTTCATCTATTTTTTTCTCCTTCTCTTATCCATTCTTCCTTCTGTTCTCCTCTCTGCTATTCCCTGCTGTCTACTCCTTACTCCCACCTATTTGATAGGTAATTGCGAAACTCATTTCGGTGCTGTAATTATTGTGCAAATAGTATAACCATAAGCAGACCCTTGCAAAACGCCAGCACTTGGCGAGGTTTTTTCGAGCCTAGTACTGTTGCGTTTGAACGGAGCGAAAGCGTGTCTGTGTTGGTTATACTATTTGTGCAATTTCAACAATCGTGAAGGAGTTTCGCAAACGCATATCACCATTTTAAATCGCCATTTCCAGTATCAGGACCTGATATCCATGTAAGGTAATCGTTCCCTTATCTTCCGCAATATCCTTGTAATTATTCAATAGTACGTTCCGACATGTCCCAGGCAGTTTGATTTCCTGCTCTTCGCGCTGATAGTTTCCGACCACCAGCAGGGTGCGCTCTCCTTTGCGGTAATATGCCATCAGATTATGCCGTTCCCGCCACAGCGGTTCCAGGTCTCCGTACACGATGGTCTCTTTGTAATCGGGATCCTTACGCAGGGCAATCAGCCTTTTATAAAAAGAGTAGACCGAATCCGCATCATCCACCTGTCTTGCCGCATTGATGGAAGTATAATTGGGATTGACCTTCAGCCAGGGTGTACCGTTTGTGAATCCGGCGTTTGGATCATCCGACCACTGCATGGGAGTGCGGGCATTGTCACGGCTGAAGCGGGATATTACCTTTAAAGCCTGTTCAGGGGAAAGCCCGGCCTCCAAGGCCACCTGATATTCATCGCGGGCAGAGATATCGTCCACTTCATCGATGGAGGCGATCGGCACATTTTCCATGCCAAGTTCCTGTCCCTGATAGATAAAAGGAAGACCGCGCAGCATAAAGTTCAGGGCCGCCAGCATCTTCTTGCTTTCGAGGCAGCAGTCGCCTTCCGGTATGTAACGGCTGACGCCGCGGGGTTCGTCATGGTTTTCGATGATGTTGGAGAGAAAACCGATGTCCCCCACTTTGGACTGTGCCGTAAAGCAGCATTCTTTATAATCATCCGGGGTGATCGGGGTAGCGTCATACCAGCCCTTCTCACTACTGCCAAAAATCGTTTCGTTGAAGTCAAACATGCTGGAGAAATAACCCTCATCCCCAATGAAGTCCGGGATTTCTTCCGGCTTTTCATTGAATACCTCGCCGACTGAGAAAGCATCATATTTCCGGAAGGTGCGGTCGCGCATTTCCCTGAGAAATTCCCCGATACCGGCAGCTTCTTTCAGCATGGCCTGCATACTGCAAAGGCCGTCCTCCCTGTCGGGGGCGTAGTCGTGCAGGGGAAGCGCTTTTTTGATGTTGATGATCGCATCCAGGCGGAAACCGCCAAGCCCTTTGTCCAGCCACCAGTTAATGTTCTTATATACTTCTTCCCGCAATTCAGGATTTTCCCAGTTGAGGTCCGGCTGCTTTTTGTGAAACACATGGAGATACTGCTTATTGGTACCGGGCAGGTCATCCCATACGGGACCGCCGAAATAGGAACGCCAGTTGGTGGGCAGGCTTCCTTCCTTTTTATCCCGCAGGTAAAAGAAATTGCCATACTTCCCGTCAGGATCCTCACAGGCTTTTCGGAACCACTCGTGTTCATCGGAGCAGTGGTTGACCACCAGGTCCATAAGTATATACATATTACGTTTTTTAGCCTCGGCGATCAACCGGTCCATGTCCTCCATGGTGCCGAAGCGGGGATCTATCTTATAATAGTCCGAAATGTCATAACCCTGGTCAGCCAGGGGGGACTGATAGCAGGGGGAGAGCCAGAGGATGTCTACCCCAAGATTCTTAAGATAATCCAGCTTGCTGATAATACCGGGAATGTCGCCAATGCCGTCCCCATTGGAATCATAGAAACTTTTAGGATAAATCTGATATGCAACTTTATCATGCCACCATTTTCTGTTCATAATGTATCCTCCTGCGAAGCAACTATTGCAAATACTACCGCTTATCCGAGGCCGCGAAGCGGATCTCGTAAAGTTAGTTGCGAAGCAACTTACTTTAGGTACATTTTAGTGACACATAAAGGAGATGTCTTACGTTTATTTGATTAATAAATGTGATATTATGACTTTTGAAACAATTTATACCTCAAAATGCTTCCGATACTGTAAAGGTGTGGTCTCCGTGTACTTCCGAAATTCCCGCAGGAAATTGCCCAGATTGTTATAACCGCATTCCAGACAGACTTCCATCACCGGCAGATCCGTTTCTTCCAGAAGACGCTTCGCCTGTTTGATGCGGTACTCATTGAGATATTCTATGGGAGAACTGCCGATCGCTTTTTTAAAGAGGCGGCAGAAATATTGCTCGTTCAGGTTTACCTGCCCAGCCAGGTCGGCGATATAGATTTTGTCCTGGTAATTTTCCTTTATATAAGTGAGTGTAGTTTTAATGCTCTCCACGCGCTTATTGAAGTTTTTTCCCGTGGGCATAAAAAGTCCGTGGCTTGAGAGGGTTGCCAGAAGGTAGAGCAGGGAGGATTTGATATATAATTGACTGGTTAGGTCATCGGTCACGAGACTGCTGTCCGATGGCGGTAGGCAGAGTCCGGTGTTCTTTGCAGTGTTGGAGGCAGTGTCGGGATCATTGACTATCTGTCCGAAAGCGTGCATAATATCCAGAAAGGTATTCCGAATCGGTGTGAAAGCAGGGTGGTCCGGTGTGATGCACCGCGGAAAGAGAAGTTTTCTGTTGCGGATTGGTTTGATCAGATGAATCTGGGCATCATCGCAGGAATCAAACCCTAGGATATCGGGGGAGAAAACAACGGCATCTTCCCAGTGGCTGTCAGCGGATTCTGTGATGATACCGTGTAATTCGCCGGGATTGATGAAATAGAAACATTCTGTCTGAATCGGAAAGGACTCCATATTGATCTCCAAACGAAAATTCCCGTTAGAAAAATATAATAATTCTACCTCATCATGCCAATGGTGTTTGACGAGCACGCCCTTGCAGATGGAATGGGTACGGTAGATGGCGCAGGGAAAGGATTTTGTACCATGGGTACGGATTTCTTTGAGAATGGAAGATTGCTTATTCATGGAGGCTCCTTTATAGGGTGTGACATGGTATTTGATATGAAATTATCATATAGGAAGGAAAAAAGTCAATAGAGGGCAGGGGAATCATAACTTACAAAGTAACAGTTCAGCCATGCTCATTCATAAGTTGTCGGTTTATACGTTTTGCATAGATCAGTTAGAT
>CAYUKT010000304.1:0-3434 GCA_964445285.1 uncultured Bacteroides sp.
ACCTCGCTAAGTGCTGGTGCTGTTCTAGGGCCTCCTTAAGAATTTTCTATCTGCTCAGGCTGGCATATTGACGTAAGTGTGAAAAGTAACAAATAGCATAAAGGGAGGTATTGAATAATGAATATGGAGAACACTGGCAGGCTGACTCTGCCTACGGATGTGGACATGGTCGATGAGACGATACGGCTGAAAAACATACTTGGTGCTGATGCCCTGCGGGATTGTGATGGAACAACGATGCCGGAGGAACTGTTGAGTCAGGATGCCAAGATTTATGCGACCTATTATACGACCAGGAAAGACAACGACTGGGCCATGAAAAATCCTGAGGAGATCCAGCAGGAGTACCTGATCAGCGATCGGGTGACAGCAAGGGGGGAGAGTCTGTGCATTGAATTGATGAAAGGGTTTCATACGGAGCAGCTCAAGGTAAATACGATTGATTCCCCGAAACGTTGGTGGGAGGTCATAGACAGGACCACGGGAGATGTGGTGCCGACAGAAAAATGGGAGTATGATGAAAAGACAGGCGAGGTGGTGATCGAGACGGTTCCTTATCATCAGTATACCGTCAGCTTTCTTGCATTCCTGATATGGGATCCTGTCCATATGTATAACTTTATCACCAATGATTGGAAAGATGCGCCGCACCAGCTGACTTATGATGTACGTCAGCCCAAAACGCGCAGTTATGTCAAAGAAAAACTGAAGAGATGGTGCGAAGAGAATCCGCATGTCAACGTGGTGAGATTTACCACTTTTTTCCACCAGTTCACACTGACCTTTGATGATAAGAAGCGGGAAAAATATGTGGAGTGGTTCGGCTACAGCGCCAGCGTCAGCCCATATATATTGGAGCAGTTTGAAAAATGGGCGGGTTATCCGTTCCGGCCGGAATATATTGTGGATCAGGGGTATCACAACTCCACCTTCCGGGTACCTTCCAAAGAATTTCGGGATTTTATGGAGTTCCAGCAGATCGAGGTCTCCAAGCTTGCTAAGGAACTGGTGGATATAGTCCACAGCTATGGCAAGGAAGCGATGATGTTTTTGGGTGATCACTGGATTGGGACAGAGCCATTTGGTAAGTATTTCAAGGATATTGGTCTGGATGCCGTGGTGGGTTCCGTAGGAGACGGAGTTACGCTGCGGATGATATCGGATATCAAGGGCGTGAAATATACGGAAGGACGCCTTCTCCCGTACTTTTTCCCGGATGTATTTACCGAAGGTGGAGATCCCATCGGAGAAGCCCAGGATAATTGGCTGAAGGCAAGAAGGGCGATCCTGCGTTCCCCGCTGGATCGGATCGGTTATGGCGGCTATCTCAAGCTGGCGGCCGAATGGCCCGGTTTTATCGATCAGATACGCAAGGTTGTGGATGAATTTCGTCAGATTCACCAATATATGGAGGGGACAGAGGCTTACACAGCGCCCTTTAAGGTTGGTATTCTGAATTGCTGGGGGAACATCCGGCGCTGGATGTCCAACCAGGTACATCATGCCCTGTGGTACAGGGAGATTTATTCTTACGTGGGTGTGATCGAATGTCTGAGCGGCATGCCGATCGATGTTGCTTTTATTGACTTTGAACAGATTAAGGCGGGAATCGACCCGGAGATCAGGGTGATCATCAATGCCGGGGATGCATATACCTCGTGGAGTGGGGCGGAAAACTGGAAAGACGAGAAGGTGGTCTGTGCCATCCGCAGGTTTGTCGATGAGGGCGGCGGTTTCATCGGCGTGGGCGAACCGAGTGCCTGTCAGTATCAAGGCCGGTATTTCCAGTTGAGTGATGTATTGGGAGTGGACAGGGAACTGGGCTTTTCCATGAGTACGGATAAATACAATGAATTGAATGAGGAACATTTTATTCTGGAAGACATTCCGGGTGAAATTGATTTTGGCGAGGGCAAAAGCCGCATCTACGCACAGGGAGAGCATTATCAGATCTTAAATATGGACGGAAAATACAGCTGTCTGGTAGTCAATGAATATGGGCAGGGCAGAAGCGTATATTTCGCAGGGCTTCCGTATTCACCGCAGAATTGCCGCCTTTTGCTGCGGGCTATTTATTATGCTGCGCACAGGGAAGAGGAGATGAAGAAATTTTATGTCACAAATGTGGATACGGAACTGGCTGTTTTTGAGAAGACAGGCAAAATTGCCGTCATCAATAATTCTAAGGAGCCAAGGGATACGGATCTGTATGTGATGGGCAGACTTCATGCACATCTTGAGATGGAACCGATGGAGATGAAGTGGATAACCTATGAGAGTATTGCAGAGTGATCATGGCTGAAAGACTGGATTTATGAGCTCTTGGATCACTATATGCAGGAGGTATAAATGCAGTACGCAAGAAAATGGAGAAAAGGTGATAGGGTAGCGGTCGTAAGTTTATCAAGCGGTATATTAGGCGAGGATTTCTGCAGTCACACGATAGAAATAGGAGTAAAAAGATTAAAGGAATACGGCTTGGAACCGGTATTTATGCCAAATGCCTTAAGGGGTGTTCAGTATTTGCAAGATCACCCGGAGGCAAGGGCAGAAGATTTAAAAACGGCTTTTTTGGATGATTCCATTATGGGAATTATCTGCGCGATCGGCGGGGATGATACCTATAGACTTTTGCCGTATTTGATGGAAGATGCGGAGTTTATCCAGACAGTGCAAAAGAATCCGAAATTATTTACCGGCTTTTCTGATACGACAATCAATCATCTGATGTTTTATAAGCTTGGAATGTCTACCTATTATGGCCCAAACTTTATATGCGATTTGGGTGAAATGGCAGAGGAGATGCTTCCCTATAGTAGAAAGGCGTTTGAAAGCTATCTGGAAGGGAACGAACTGAGTGAGATTATATCAAGTGATGTCTGGTATGAGGAAAGAACGGATTTTTCCCGGGCGGCAATCGGAACGGAAAGAACGGTGCATAAGGAAGAGAGAGGGTTTGAACTGCTTCAAGGGAGTGAAGTTTTTCAGGGAGCATTGTTGGGCGGTTGTCTGGAAAGTTTATATGATATTTTGACGTCTACCCGATATGCGGATGAAAAAGAAGTCTGTGAGAAATATGGAATCTTTCCGGGAAAAGAAGCTTGGAAAGGGAAAATATTATTTATAGAGACCAGCGAAGAAAAACCTGTGCCGGAACTTTTTCGGAAAGAACTCTGTGCCCTTAAGGAAAAGGGTGTATTTGATGCGGTAAATGGCGTTTTGGTTGGGAAGCCCCAGGATGAAGCCTATTATGAGGAATATAAGGAGATTCTGATTAAGGTGATAGATCAGGGAGGATTGCCGATTGTCTGTAATGTGAATTTTGGACATGCTACACCGAGATGTGCACTGCAATATGGTGCTGTGGTCAAGGTAGACATGCGGCACAAAAAGATTTATCTGATATAAAACTGGCGGCGTAAACCGCCAGTTTA
>CAYUKT010000305.1:0-3429 GCA_964445285.1 uncultured Bacteroides sp.
CAAAATGGGCAGGAACTTGTCAATGTTCTCAATGCATCCATAAAACAACAATTTGGTAAGGACGGTGATTCCAGTGATCACCCTATTTTCGGTGTAGATGGTGATTTCAATCTCTCGTTTTCAGTCGGTGGATATGAGACCGATGTTTCCGGCAATATCGATCCCTATGCCCTGCAGATTACCGCAAGCAGAAAAACCGGCAAGGAACCGGGAGAAGGGGAATACATTATCGATGGTGTGCGCGGAAATGCGTCATGTTTTGTCTTCTACAAAACTGCCTCCCTGCCAAAAGCGACCTATATTGTTGGTACGAAGGATATCAGCGAGGGAATTACTTTTGAACCCGGAAAGAATGTGCTTACTCTTTCTGCTAACGATATCCCTTATCAATACACATTTGAGGAAAACAAATATTATACCGCGGATGAATTTATCGCTGAATTAAACAAGAAATTCAATGAGGGAGATGATAACGGTAATCAAGCCCCCTTACGGGCAACCCTGGAAAACGGGGCTGTCAAAATCTGGCACAAAACGATCGGCGCAAATACCATCACTGACATTGGCGGAAGCGGCAGGAGCACAATCTTTTTTGAAGAGGAGGGAAGAGATTCCCGTGACCCATTGATCCTGCAAGTCGGCGCAGAACAGAGAAGCACCATAGAATTACCAAGGCTGCGCGTTGATTCCTGTTCACTGTCCATCAATTCCCTGACGATCAGTCAGGCCAAGTATGCCGAAAAAGCGGTTGAACATATCAAAGACGCAATCAAGGCATTGAGTGACAGGAGAAGTACCTACGGTGCTATGCAGAATCGTCTGGAACACACAGTCAATAACAATGAAAACGTGACTGAGCAGGTTCAGGCCGGCGAATCCCGTATTCGCGACACAGATATGTCCTCAGAATTGATCAGATATTCCAATCTGAACCTACTGCTCCAGGCCGGACATAAAATGATTGCACATTCAAACAATAATATAAAGAAGCTTTTAACCATACTAGAATGAAGGGCAGCTGCGAAACAGACGGAATAAATCGTCTGCAGGCAGCTTCCCCTTTTATTTAAAATATGTCAGGTCTTCGCTGAAATTCCCATCAGACAGATTAATTTCGTCTGATGATTTGATATATGTGCAACAGCCTCCGGAAGAGTCGCATACAGAGGGCTTGCTGCATATGCCCCGCTCTTATCCCTGAAATATGCATTATGTAGTACATACCTGCCGCCTTGTTCCCGTGTGATGCATACGGTATGTATCTCTTTGGCGATATCATATCGGTCATTATATACCGTGGCGATCATGACCTGGCTTTTTTGCTCGATCGCGTTTACGGTATCCTCCTCCCCATACGACAGCAGAACATCAAACCCCTGCTTCTTAAAATATTGCGCCACCGACCAGGGAGATGTCCCAAACGCTCCCCATAATGCTGCCCCTTTTGACTCAAAAAAACGGATCATCTCCGTCATTTCTTCCGCAGTCCCCGAACCTCTCAATATTTTCTGCGCATTAAAAGCCGCCATGATCTCACAGCCGGAATACCCCATATTGTGATGCTTTCCCGCACCAAACCAGACATCGCCCCATTGTGCCTGATTCTCGATACAGACCAGGGAATCCTGCCAGAGCTGCGGATTCATCTCTTTCAAGTATTGCAGATTGTGTTCATAATTCTTTTTCCTGACAGACCTCGGCACTCTGATCCATGCCAGGATCCGATAGGCCCTGATAACGGTTTTATTGCTGATATGCTGTGGTATAAAAGACGCTAAAAACATGTTTTGATTTCCTCCATCAAACTTCCTACTCCTTGGTCGCCTTCCGATATTCCTCCGACTCTGCGCCGCCCCAGCTGGTCTTATGCGCTTCATAAACTTTACCTTCTTCTAAATTCACGGCATAAAATTCCCGCAGGCTGGTGTTGTCCAACTTCGTTCCGTCCACATCATAGTGTTCTTCCTCCGCCACGAAAAGATAACACTTCCCGTTCTCCGACTTGCCGTCATACACCAGCAGAAGCTGGGAATGATCTTTATCCAACACTTCCGCATAGAAATTACCCTTTGCATTATAAGTACAGTAAGGCGCAGGCAGGCTGTTGGGATTATCCCGGTAATGTTTGTTATAAATCAGTTGTACAGAATCCACCAACGGCCTGTCCGCTTCCCCGATATCCCGATACTTTACGGCTTCCTTCTTCTGCCTGTATGTCTCCATAAATTCCCGTCTAAGGTCAGACAAAGATACTTCCGGATATCCATAGGCTGTCTCTTCCATCGCCTTTGCCGTTCTACAATCCAACATTACTATCATACAAATTACAACAAATGTTGTTATCATTCTATATCGTTTCAATTTTATATCCATATCCCGCTTTCCATTTATTTTATGTCTGAACATAACAAGCCTCAATATACGTATTAAATCCTGCATTTATCTTGACATCAAAAGCCAGGCCGCAGCCTGGCTTTCATAATTATTTCGCATTCACTTCGTTTTCAATCAGTCCGATGATCGTTCCGATGGCATCCCGCTGACTGCTCTTACTCATGGCGTCAATATAAGTAAACCTGTTGAAATACAGTTCCTGTATCTTCTCAAGGAACAGTTTATTCGTCAGGTCATCTTCATCGATCACAATACTGAATCCTTGGGATTCAAAGGAACTTGCATTCAGGATCTGATCACCCCTGCTGCTGCCCGCCGGAAGCGGAATCAGGATATTCGGTTTCTTAAGTGCAAGAATCTCGCTGATCGCATTGGCACCGGCGCGGGAAATGACTATATCCGCCATCGCAAAGATATCTTTCATCTCCGACTTCACATACTCAAACTGTTTATAACCCTGCGTGGTGAGAAGCAGGTTATCCACCTTTTCCTTCCCGCACAGATGTACGACCTGGAAATCTTTCAGCAGTTCCGGCAGTACATCCCTCACCGCCTGATTAATCGCCGCAGATCCAAGACTTCCACCCACCACCATAATAACTGGTTTGGAAGCATCGAATCCGCACAGCTTATATGCGGCCTCCTTATTTCCTGTAGACAGTTCCTTACGGATCGGAGAACCTGTCAGCACCGCTTTGGATGCCGGCAGAAGTTTGAATGTCTCAGGGAAATTACAGCACACTTTCTTCGCCACCGGAATACACAGCGTATTGGCCAGCCCCGGCGTCATATCCGACTCATGGATGATACACGGAATCCCCAAAGTGTGTGCTGCCCGCACTACAGGTACGCTGACAAATCCGCCTTTGGAGAAAAGGACATCCGGTTTGATCTCTTTTAGATATTTTCTGGCCTCACCCATTCCCTTGATCACACGGAACGGATCTGAAAAATTCTTCGGGTCAAAATATCTTCTGAACTTGCCCGTTGCAATCCCATAATAAGGAATATCGAAGTCCTCAATCAATTTTTTCT
>CAYUKT010000306.1:0-3425 GCA_964445285.1 uncultured Bacteroides sp.
GGTCTGTTTGATGCGGTGGAGCGTCTGGATTATGACTGGAATTATGATGATAAATATGTGCCGCCGTTTTTGTTTGCGGCGGATGGCGTAAGAGCGGAGTACGCGGATAACGAATCGGCGAACATGATCTATCCGGGTGGTAAAGAAGGATCCAATCCCAGCGGTTATGGTCAGTATCATCCGTATTTTGAATATCATGAAGACGATCATCTGTACTACCGTTATCAGGACGGCAAGGAGCAGATTGATGAACTGGACGGCAAACAGCTTACATTCAGCAACGTGGTGTTTATGTACTGCCATGGTGAGGTCAGGGACGATCATGATTATCTTGCCTTTGATGTGCATGGAGAAAACAAGGCGATTGTCTTTACCAATGGTAAGGTGATCGAGGGTAAATGGGAGCGCCTTGGCGGCGATTTCACACCGCCTAAGTTCTATGATGCGTCCGGCGAGGAGATCATTTTCAATCAGGGTAAGACCTGGATCTGTAACATCTGGGATGATTATGGAGAGTTCGTGGAATATGGACAGGAATGAGTGGTATCGGGTAGGAGAGGATATACGGGACCAGGTACAGCGAGCCGTAGAGACCAGTGATTTTGCCAATCTTGGAAAGTCGATAGGCGATACGGTGAACCGGGCTGTGGGAGATATGAGTGATAGTTTAAACCGTACCGTTGGCAGTGTGGGTGACAGTTTAAACCGTACCGTGGAAACTGTGGGCGGTGCAGTGAATCGTGCCGTCAATGATGTTAATGACAATATTGTCTCGATGGGGACGGGAAGAAACGATATGTCTTCCAGAAAGAAGTCCAAGTACCGCAAGCCCAATATCCGCCCGGATGCCAGATTGTTTGACAGACATCCCAAGGGAGAAGTCTTGGGGATCGTATGTATGGCGGTGGGCTACAGCTCCATGGGAATCTTTGCCCTGGTGCTGGCAGGGCATCTGCTCAGTCAGTTGATGTACGGCGGTTCTATGGCACCTTTGGTGATGTCAGGGGTGATTTTCCTTCTGGGATTTATGGTGGGTTCTTATGGATCGCGTCTTAAGGGCAGGACGAACCGTTACCGGGTATATGTGGATATGGTAAAAGAAAAGCTGTACTGCTCCATTCAGGATATAGCATCCAGGACCGGCAGGAGCGAGAGATATATCCGCCGTGATCTGAAGAAGATGATGCGGCTGGGAATGTTTAAGCAGGCGCATCTGGATCAGAAAGAGACCTGTCTGATTGCCAGCAACGAAATGTATGAACAGTACAAGCAGACACAAAAGCATTATGAGGAAACCCTGCAGAACGAAAAGCAGGCAGATCTGAAATCTGAGGCTGAAAATACGGAATACAAGGCGCAGAGGAGCGAGGCGGAGAGTGTCATTGAGGAAGGACGGGGATATGTCCGCCTGATTCGGCAGTGCAATGATGAGATCCCGGGTGAGGAGATGTCGGACAAGCTGGATCGTCTGGAAATGCTGGTCACGAGGATTTTTGCCCAGGTGGAAAAGGAACCCCAGCTGGCGCCGGAACTTCGTAAGATGTTAAGTTTTTATCTGCCTACTACTAAGAAGCTTCTGGAAGCCTATCGGGATTTGGACAGGCAGCAGATTGATGTCTCCAATGTTGCACAGACAAAACGGGAAATTGAAATGGCGGTGGATAATATCAACGAGGCCTTTGAGAAATTCTTGGACGAGTTGTTCCGTGATAAAGCTTGGGATATCCAGTCGGATATCTCGGTGTTACATACCATGTTAAAGCAGGACGGTTATTTAAAGAAAGATTTTGAGACTTAAGGATGTGTCGGAGCGCCTGAGACCGGCGGGACAAATTGCTGTGTAAACGCGGCGGAATGGAGAATACTATGAGCGAAGTGGATTTCAAGGAAACAAGCGTACCAACCCTGGTGTTTGGGGAAGTGATGGAAGAAAAGCAGCCGCCTGTGGAAGTGGAAGAGCCGAAAGAGCTGCAGGAGAAACTGGACGATACGATTCTGAGCGAAGAAGAAAAGCGGCAGGTGGAGGAGTTCAGCAGGCAGATTGACCTGCATAATTCTACGGCTATTTTACAGTATGGCGTGGGAACCCAGAAAAAGATGGCGGATTTTTCCGGAGACGCCTTGGAGAATGTCAAGACCAAGGATCTGGGGGAAGTGGGAGAGATGCTGTCCGGCGTGGTAGCGCAGCTGCGCGACTTTGAGGAAGATGAAAAGGGATTTCTGGGTATTTTCAAAAAGCCGGCGAATAAGCTGGAGAACCTGAAAGCGAAGTACAGCAAGGCGGAGACCAATGTGAATAAAATCTGTGAAGCGCTGGAAGGGCATCAGGTGCAGCTTTTGAAAGATATCTCTATTCTGGATAAGATGTATGACCTGAATCTGACATATTTTAAGGAACTTACCATGTACATCCTGGCAGGCAAGAAAAAACTGCAGGAGACGAGGGAGACGGAATTGCCCCAGCTGGTGGATAAGGCACAGAGAAGCGGTCTGGCGGAAGATGCGCAGGCGGCTAGGGATTTAGAGGCATTATGCGATAGATTTGAGAAGAAACTGCACGATCTGGAACTGACCAGGATGGTATCCATTCAGACAGCACCCCAGATCAGGCTGGTGCAGAGCAGTGATACGATGATGGTGGAGAAGATACAGTCCACGATCGTCAATACCATTCCGTTGTGGAAAAGTCAGATGGTACTGGCACTGGGCGTGAATCATGCACAACAAGCGGCGCGGGCACAGCGGGAAGTATCGGATATGACTAACGAACTGCTGAAAAAGAATGCGGAAACTTTGAAAATGGCTGCGGTGGAGAGTGCAAAAGAATCGGAGCGCGGCATTATCGATATGGAGACTTTGAAGAATACCAATGCCAGCCTGATTTCCACCTTGGATGAGGTGATGAAGATTCAGACGGAGGGCCGGGAGAAGAGAAGGGCCGCGGAGGCGGAGATGAAGGCCATGGAGAATGAATTGAAAGAGAAGCTGTTGGAGATCAGCAGGCAGTAGGAGGAAAAGGTGATTCCATGAAATGGATGAAGTTCAGGATTAAGACAACGGTGGATGCAGAGGATGTGATCATCAGCACTCTCTATGACATCGGCTTGGAGGGTGCGCAGATTGAGGATAAGGTACCGCTTACCTCGCTGGAAAAGGAGCAGATGTTTGTGGATATCCTGCCGGACGGGCCGGCGGATGACGGAATTGCCTATCTGAGTTTCTTTGTGGAAGAAAAGGAGGACGGCAGCCTGGAACTGAACGGTGTATCCACGGACAGTGATAGGATTGTGTCGCTGATAGAGGCGGAACTTGAGGATCTGCGCATGTTTATGGAGATTGGTGAGGGCGCCATCTCGGTGACAGAGACGGAAGACATCGATTGGATCAATAATTGGAAGCAGTATTTCCATCAGTTTTATATTGAT
>CAYUKT010000307.1:0-266 GCA_964445285.1 uncultured Bacteroides sp.
CCCTGCCTGGTGTAGCAGTCAGCCAGGTCAAGATCGAAGGTGTCTTACATGAATTCAGTTCCATCCCCGGTGTTAAGGAAGATGTGACTGAGATCATCATGAACATCAAGAGTCTTGCGATCAAGAACAACAGCGATACCAATGAACCTAAGACGGCATACATTGAGTATGAAGGCGAAGGTATTGTACGTGCGTCAGATATTCAGGTAGATCAGGATATTGAGATTTTGAATCCTGACATGGAGATTGCTACTCTAAGTGGTAAG
>CAYUKT010000307.1:276-1610 GCA_964445285.1 uncultured Bacteroides sp.
CGGCGTCATTGCAATAGACTCTATCTATACACCTGTAGAGAGAGTCAATGTCACTGTAGAAAATACCCGTGTCGGTCAGATTACAGACTATGATAAGCTGACTTTAGACGTATACACCAACGGAACACTGGTTCCGGACGAGGCAGTCAGTCTGGCGGCCAAGGTGTTGAGCGAGCATTTGAGTCTCTTTATCGACTTATCTGAGAATGCCAAGACCGCAGAGGTTATGGTGGAGAAAGAAGATGACGAGAAAGAGAAAGTGCTTGAGATGAGCATTGACGAATTGGAGTTGTCTGTTCGTTCCTATAACTGCTTAAAGAGAGCCGGTATCAATACAGTGGAAGAATTGACCAACAAGACTTCCGAGGATATGATGAAGGTGAGAAACCTTGGACGCAAATCCCTTGAAGAAGTGCTTGCGAAGTTAAAAGAGTTAGGCTTACAGCTGAATCCTGCGGACGAGGCGTAAGAGAGAAGCCGGACAGGATAAGTCCAAAGCGCACTTGTACGGCGGGCTCATAAATGGAACAGTTTATCTACATTCGGTAAGTAAGACCAAAGCGCGTGGCCGGATGTACCATGACGGGTGGACCCCGTGAGAAAGGAGCCGGATATGGCAAAATACAGAAAACTGGGCAGAACATCTGACCAGAGAAAAGCGTTACTTAGAAGTCAGGTAACAGCACTGATCTATAATGGAAAGATTGTTACCACAGAGGCAAGAGCGAAGGAAGTTCGCAAGATTGCAGAGCGTCTGATCACAATGGCTGTGAAAGAGAAGGATAACTTCGAGACCATTAAAGTTACTGCAAAAGTAGCCCGCAAGGATAAGGATGGTAAGAGAGTAAAACAGATCATTGATAAGGACACGAAGGCTGTTCTCTCCGAGACACATCGCGATAAAGATGGTAAGATCCTGCATATCGATAACGGTGTTACCGTGACAGTATACGATGAAGTGGAGAAAGAGATCAAGAAAGACCTTCCTTCCAGAATACATGCAAGAAGGCAGATGTTAAAGGTATTATATCCTGTCAAGGATGTACCGGAAGCAGCAGCTGGCAAAAAGAAGAATACAAAGCAGGTAAATCTGGTAGACAAACTCTTTGATGAGTATGGTCCTAAATATGCGAACCGTAACGGCGGTTATACCAGAATCATCAAGATCGGTCCCCGTAAGGGTGATGCAGCTATGGAAGTTGTGCTGGAGTTAGTATAAACGTCAGGCAGAACTTTCTGTAAGAAAGAGAATAAAGAAAAAGAGAGACTTGGACAATGTGCCGGGTCTCTTTTATTATGTAGATATTCCTCCAATAATCCGAGTCTGCGAAGCA
>CAYUKT010000307.1:1710-3413 GCA_964445285.1 uncultured Bacteroides sp.
ATGAATAGTTCCAAAACAGTGCATAATAAAAGATACAACATTTTATATTAAAATGTTGTATCTTACTTTGTTACATATATAATATCGGATCATAGCAAGAATACTTAACCCCTTTGATAAAATTTTTTGCGTTTTTTCTTTTCTAAACTTATATCGGCAGATATTTTTATAAATCAATTTTTAGATAAACGTTATCTTTTTCGTCCTGTTCTATACCAAGATATCGCTTGGTGATTCCATACGAAGAATGATTGTAAAGTTCCATTAACATTGCCGGCGGCGTGCCCTGTTTCCAGGCATGGTAGCCAAAAGTCTTGCGCAGGGAGTGGCAGCTGATATGCTCATCAAGGCCACATGCCAGGGCAGCTGTTTTGATGATGCGGTAGGCCTGGGAGCGGGAGAGAGGCTGCTTCTTGTCACGCATGCTTGGGAAAAGATAGTCCGTGGGAGCAGTCTGCTTACATAGACGGCGGTATTCTTTCAGGACATCTCCGGCAGATCTGTTAATTGGTACAATCTGGCTTTTTCCGGTTTTATGTTCTTCGATGCAGATATGAGTGCGAAGATGCCCGGTATTATCGTTCCAGACATTTTTCCATTGCAATTTCAATAGATCTCCGATACGGAAAGCGGTGTTTAATCCGGTGATGATCATCGCGTAATTGCGGGGATTGGGCTGGATACTGACGTAATAGTCCTTGAATTTTTCTAAAGATTTTCTGGTTTTGATCGGATGTGTTGTACTCATTTTCTTAGTCCTCCTTATGATTGTTTTGGAAAGTCATAAGATTTTCTTACAGAATTTCCATCATACAACATTTTAATATAAAAAGTTGCATCGGAATATGCAAGGCGGCACCCTCGTAAGAGAGAAATGCAAGGAGGCATACAATGCTTAGAATGACAGTCAATACAGAGGAATATATCCAGATCGGTGATAAGATCAAAATTGTTTTTCTGGGTGGAAGCAGAAATCATACCAAAGTCATGCTGGATGTACCGGCAGAACTTAACGTGGTGAGGAGCAGGGCGCTTGAAAATCACGCGAAAACGCCTGAGGAAAAGGCTAAAATTGATCATTATTATGCGGCTCCAGAACTGGAAGAGAAGTATCGGAAGAAAAGGATCGTAATGAATGATCAGCGAAAGAAAGGTTAGACCAAGAGGTATCAAGGTAATAGGCCGGGGTAATCCTGGGGGCTCCGGTTTTATTATAGAAACCAAAAACAAGATAGTGGCGGTAAAAGGAATTACCGTCAGCAAACACAAGGAGGTAACAGTATGGTAGTAAAACACAATATCACAGCAATGAACTCTAACAGAATGTTGGGACTGACCACGGCATCACAGGCTAAGTCTACAGAGAAGCTGTCTTCCGGTTATAAGATCAACCGCGCGGCAGACGATGCGGCAGGGCTCTCTATTTCCGAGAAGATGAGAAGACAGGTGAGAGGTCTTACACAGGCTTCCGCGAATGCACAGGATGGTATCAGTGTGGTACAGACAGCAGAAGGCGCGCTGAACGAAGTTGAGGATATGTTACAGAGAATGAACGAACTGGCAGTGAAGGGTGAGAATGGTACCCTGACTACTACGGATCGTGCATCCATCCAGGCGGAGATCAGACAGTTGATGAGTGAGGTAGACCGTGTACAGAGTACCACTACCTTTAATGAGATGAACCTGTTGGATGGTTCCTTTAT
>CAYUKT010000308.1:0-3388 GCA_964445285.1 uncultured Bacteroides sp.
TTGTGCTATAATCTTACAAGATTATTTTTGAGGAAAGGTTTACATAAGATGCAAAACAAAAAACAAGGCGGAAATAGACCTAAAAACGTGAAGAATAAAAGACCGGTCAGGTTTGAAGATTTGTTGGAAGATGATCGTTTTGATGACGAGGACGCTGACACTGTGACAGATGACACACTGCAGTTTTTGAGTCTGGATGACGATACGATCGCATCCTATCAGAAGACTCATGAGGCGGCAAAGGCGTCAAAAGTAAGCCGCAGCACAAAATCGTCCAGAGCAGATTATGCTGCTGTGAGGTCTTCCGGAACCGGTTCAACGAGAAAGTCATCGAAGAATGTCCGATATGCAAAGGATTACGATGAGTACGAAGATGAAGCGTACTATGAGGACGAGAGGGATTACGAAGACGAAAGGTACGATGACGAAGAGGACTATGAGGATGAAGCGTACTACGAGGACGATAGGTACGATGACGAAGAGGACTATGAGGATGAAGCGTACTACGAAGACGATAGATACGATGAAGATGATGATTACGAAGATGATGACTACGAAGATGATGACTATGATGACGATGATTATGAGGATGAAGACGATTACGATGACGATGATGATGGCATCATAGCACGATTCAAGGATTTCCTGTCGGAGATGAGTTCGTTGGATATGGTAGTGGCGATGCTCGGTATACTTGTGGTGGCCGGTGCTATTATTACGGGAACTCTCTATTTTAATGCGAAATCCATGGAGAAGCAGGTAGCGACTTTTGCGGAAATGGGCGGTCAGATAGAGGGCGTTTCCGTGATCGGGGAGAGCGGCCTTCTGGCGGTGTCGGAATCCGCGAAACTCGGACATATGGTAGATAATGATTTTGATGAGTCAGATTTGAATTGGGGAGAGGGCAGGGAAGACGAAGAGGAAGAGGATGAGAATAAAGAAATCGAGGTGGAGCTTCGACTGACATCCATCCAGTCCGATCTGAAGATCAAGTTTGCCAACAAATCTTCCGGCAGACTGATAGGCGGCGTGCCTTTTGTAGTAGAAGTATCGGGCGGCGGCAAGACCTATGACCTGAAAGATGATGATAAGGATGGCATCATTTACCAGACAGACGTCAGCGCCGGCAGTTACAGTGTCAAGATGAAGCCGCTGGAAGGAGAAGCTTATCAGAAATATAAGCTGCAGTCATCGGCGAGTACCATTGAGGTCACCGACAAGATTGCCTATAAGAAGGTAGATGTGACGGATGAGGTCAAGAAAGAATCAGAGATCAATGTAGCCAAGGAAGAGGCAGCACAGCAGAATACGGTGGTGGAGTCCACCTTAAAGGATACTGTGGAATGGGTGGAATCGACCAAAACGCCGGTAGGCGGTGAAAAGGACAGTTATGAGGAGGTACCGAAGGATAAGATTGCAGATCCCTGGGTAGTGGCAGGCGGTTATCGGAAACTGGTAGAAAACAGTGGTACATCGGTGAAGAGTACGGAGAATCCGGACAATCCGGATAACCCCGATCAGGAACCGGAAGAACCTGACCCCGACAAGAAAGAAGAAATAGAGGTCAGTCTGAATAAAACAAGTCTGGACATGAAAGTGGGAAACAGTGAAAGCCTGAGCGTTTCGGGTGGTGACAGCAGCAAATATTCCGTGGAGTGGTCAACAGATGATTCATCGGTGGCAGGAGTATCCGGCGGTACCGTGACGGCGAACGGCGCCGGCAATACAAAAGTCAGGGCAAAGGTGAGTGCAAAAGGTGATAATGTTACCGTTACACCGTCCGAATTGACCTGTTCCGTGTCGGTCAAAGAGGAGGAGCCATCCAAGAAAAAGGGAACCGTCAGTCTGAGCGAGACATCCTGTACACTGGAAATTGGAGGCACCAGGGCATTAAGTGTGTCGGGGACGAACGGCATAAACTATACGGTGGACTGGTCCAGCAGCAATGATTCTGTGGCGACCGTATCCGGCGGCACAGTGACAGCGAAGGGCGATGGCTCGGCGACCATTACAGCCCGGGTGACGGCTGACAGTGATTCGGAAATCGAGGGTCCCCGTGAGCTGACCTGTTCAGTGAGTGTCAGTAAAAAGCCTAACAAGAAAGGGACAGTCAGTCTGAATGAGACTAAGATGGAACTAAATGTTGGAGCTTCCAAAGCTTTAGGTGTGACGGGGACGAACGGTATAAGCTATACGGTGAAGTGGTCCAGCAGCAGCGAATCCGTAGCGACCGTATCCGGCGGCGGTACCGTGACAGCGCAAAAGGCCGGTACGGCAACCATCACGGCCGAAGTGAAGGCAGACAGCGGTTTTGAGATCGAAGGGTCTAATAAGCTGACCTGTGCAGTGACCGTGACAGAGAAAAACAGTAATGTAGAACTGAAATTGAGCCATACGGAATTAACGCTTGCCATCGGAGGGGAAAAGACTCTGAAAGTCACTGATGCAAGCGGTAAGACTTATGACGGTGAATGGTCCAGCAGTGATACTTCCGTGGCGAAGGTTTTTCCGGATGGTCAGGTTCAGGGTAAGAAAGAGGGAACTGCGACCGTCAATGTGAAGGTGAAACCGGTCAAAGGGATTACCTTCAAGAATCCCAACCTTTCTTGTAAGGTGACGATCAGTAATAAAAACTATACGAAAGTTACCATCAGCGGCAAGAATGAAGTGGGGATTGGCCAGTCGTTGACATTAACGGCCAAATCGGATCCGGAAGGCGCTGAGATTACCTGGAGCAGCGATGATGAGAAGAAGGCGAAAGTAGACAGCAAGGGTGTTGTCACGGGTGTGGCGGAAGGCAAGGTCAAGATTCGGGCGACCTGTAAAGCTAACAAAGATGTATACGAAGTGATAGAGATCACAGTCAAGAAGTCGGTGATCGATCCGGCCACGAAGTTAAAGGACAAGGATGGCAACCAGCTTTACTATAAGAAGAACTCCACGGGAGAGTTCAAAGAGGCAACCTATCAGGATTATAAAGAGCGCAGTACTTTCTATAAGAAGACAAAAGTTGCGTCCGAGTATAAATACACCGGCTGGCAGACCATTGACGGTTCCGTATATTTCTTTGGCAAAGATAACCAGTATGTGACAGGCGATCAGGTTATCCTGGGAGCCAAGTATAGTTTTGGCAGTGACGGCAAGCTTTCCAAAGGTTCCGGCTCCATGGGTATTGATGTGTCCAAGCATAATGGAAATATCGACTGGAATGCGGTGAAGAATTCCGGCGTATCCTATGTCATTATCCGTTGCGGTTACCGGGGTTATTCTACGGGTGTATTGGTGGAAGACCCGATGTTCCGGAGTAACATCAAGGGCGCAAAGGCGGCTGGTCTCAAGGTGGGGGCATATTTCTTCAGCCAGGCGGTCAATGAGGTGGAGGCTGTCG
>CAYUKT010000309.1:0-3383 GCA_964445285.1 uncultured Bacteroides sp.
GGAAGCATTCCCGCAGGTGCATGTGGACTTTAAAGAGGAGGCAGAATATGAACTGTTGTTTGAGAAACTGTCCCTCAAGCAGATTCAGGGCATGAGCATAGAGGCGGCGTGTACCAGAAATGAAGCGTTCTCTCTTTCCGGATATGGAGATAAAAAGGTATTGCCTGCGTTTGTGTACCGCACGGAAACCGTAAGCTTCCCCCAGATGGTTTCGCCGCTTGGCAGCTATGAGAAAGAAGTGGAGGCGGGTGCCTTTTCCAGAGAAAGCTTCTGTAATCTGCTGGAAGAGGTCTGCAAATATTTTAAGCTGCAGATCGCTGTGTATCTGGAACAGATATTGTATGAGAGCGCCGGCATTCCTCCTGTGACAGCGGATTTTCCCATATGCCTGGGGATAAAAAGAAGTATGGGGCGGGAAGAACTCTCGGCATTCTGTGATGTGATCGAGGAATGGCTGGCTGATCTGCAGCAAAGGAGCGGTACAGAGCGGATCAGGGTGTCATTACAGTGTTATTCAAAGGATCTGGAGCAGGAGAGACTTTTGCTGGAGTGGAAGAATATTGTATTTGTGCTGCGCTGAAGAATTTATGCTTTTCATCCGGCGGGATAGGGTATGGTTGTTGACTTTGTTTTTGGATTCGGCTAATGTTTAAGGAGGATATATCGTGGACGAGAAATGCTGTGGTTAGAGGAAGAGCAATATTTGTGGTGGAATAGAGGAGATAGCTATCATGAAGAAGGTAATATGTTTTCATAACCCAGAGGAGGCAAACGGATACCTGAGCAACTGGTTTCTGGCAGATTTTTGTGTGGGGGATATTCAGTTTTCTTCCATGGAACAGTATATCATGTATCAAAAAGCAGTCCTTTTTGGTGATACGGATATTGCGGAAGAAATCTTAAAAACAGTTGACGTTGGGAAGATCAAAGCCCTGGGACGTTCTGTGAAAAATTATGAGGATGCAATATGGAACGGCATGCGGCAGGTGATTGTTTATCAGGGATTACTGGAAAAGTTTCGACAAAATGAAGAACTGAAACAGAAACTTTTGGCAACAAAAGATCATATTTTAGCAGAGTGTGCAGTGCAGGATAAAATATGGGGGATCGGCCTTTCTATGAAGGATGACAGGCGGTTTGACTTAAATGAGTGGCAGGGACAGAATCTGCTGGGGTTTGCTTTGATGTGTGTGCGGGAGAAGGTGATGTGTGAGAGCGGAAGTTTATGAGGTGGGTTTCCAGAGGGATTTAATCCGGAACGCTCGGCACTGTATGTTGTATTTAGGAATCTATAGCGCCCAAAAAGATTGTATAAAAATGTAATATATGATAAATTTAGGATAATAGAAACGAAACAGGACGGTGAGAATGAATGAGTCAGGGAAAGCTGGTTCGTGACAAAATTCCGCAGATCATAACTGCCGCAGGAAAGAAACCCATCACAAGGATTTTGGAGCAGGAAGAGTACCTGGAGGAACTTGACAGGAAACTGAACGAGGAAGTCGCAGAGTATCAGTCGGACAAGTCTCTTGAGGAGATGGCGGATGTGCTGGAGGTGCTTTTGGCAATCTGTGGGGCCCGCGGGCATTCTGTGGAGGAACTGATAGCTGTGCGGGAGGAAAAGAGGGAAAAACGCGGCGGTTTTGAACAGAAGATATTTTGGGACGGGAATGAAGGATGCAGTTAACAGTTGATAAGCATTACTATAATGAATTGGATATAAAAGGGTTTGAGAAAATGATGAAGGATCCGTCCTACTGCTATAAATTTTATTGGCTGGAAGCGATTGTACAGCTTATATTGGCGGGCAGGACGGAAGTGTCTTACGATGAAGTTATTGACGAGATGATTGCGAATGCATGGTATTCAGTTGTGGAGTATCACATTCATCTGAGCGGTATCTGGGGTGACGCAGGAGTTAAAGATAATCTGGAAAAAGCCGTAACAAAGTTGAAAAATCTGAGTGAACTGCCGGCGAATGCTTCCAGCGTAGAAATTAAAAATGCTATCAAACAGTTTAATAAACAGCTTCATGCCGAAAAACAGGCTTTGACACTGAATGTACCATACAAGGCCTTATCCGGGTTTGCGAACAAGACTGGTGAGAAAATCAGTTTGGACAGCAGTGCGGGCAGGATGATGGCCTATTATAATAAGCTGAACGAGACAGATATTTTGTTGCCATATACTTTTGGAGACGAGAACGGATTAAGCAGAAGGTTGATATTTGGTACTGACTGGATTCGGATGATCAAAGATAATGCGGTGATAATTCTAAGGTGGATTCAGTGTGAAAAGGTGAAATGGTTACAGAATAATAATCCGGAAGTTCCAGGGCTGATTTATAAACTTGAGCAGCTTGATGAGAAGATGAGAAAGCTTACACATGTGCGAAAGTTGTGGGATGGTATTCTGGATTTAAAGGGCGTATCAGATGTATTTACGGATGAGGCGATTGACAAGGACAGCTATGATGTAGATCATTTTATTCCGTGGTCGTTTGTGATGAATGACGAACTCTGGAATCTGATGCCGATGGATTCTTCATTGAATTCTTCTAAGAGTAACAGACTGCCGGATTGGGATAGGTTCTTTAAGCGATTTGCCAGGAATCAGTATATTATGTATGAGATGATATATGAGGCAGCAGGAATCAGGAAGCTGTATGAGGCGTGTTATCGGGATAATCTGCACTCTATCTGGGCGAATCAGGAATTGTATCGGAGAGGGAATTCTGAGGCGGAGTTTTATGGGATTTTGGAGAAGAATATGAGGCCGGTGTATGATTCTGCCTGGAATCAGGGGTATGATGTTTGGAAGTGGTAGGATGTGTGAGGATAGTCTATGTCTGATTGAAAAATAGAGAAAGTGTGTATGTAGTTACTTAATCAAGAGAAAATCACTTAAAATACATAGAGGTGAATAACTCCATTTTAGAGAAATAGAAAAGGAGCCCCACAATGCAGCACATTAAAATCCAAGGAAATGAAAACGACATTATTTCAGAATTATCACAATACATGAGCCCAAGCAATGCAAGAATAATTGTCCGTAACTTATCGGCTTTTACTGACCTGATAGATGATGATGAAACCTTGGAGATAAACCGGGAATACCCTGATTCAGGAGACAGTATGGATTTTTTGATTCCTGCGACTAATTATTATGTCAACCTAAAAATGACAACTCTTGCTTTTATTGGCCTGATGCTGGATATTGAATTCACAAAAGGTTTTGCAGCTTTTATATTAAGCGTTTTCGGTATAACTGCCGATGCCATTAGAAAGCTATCCGACACAGAAAAGTGTGTGTTACTTTTGATAAAGGCGGAAGCTGTTCTGCTTAAAGAAGGTAGATATGTCATGATAGATTCAGCACTTTGT
>CAYUKT010000310.1:0-3382 GCA_964445285.1 uncultured Bacteroides sp.
GGGGATTTCATTCCCCAAACCTATATATTTTGAATGATAAAGAGGTGTTTCTATGTTACCCGTTTCCGTATGTATGATCGCCAAGAACGAGGATAATCATCTTGAAGAATGTCTGAAAAGGCTGCGGCCCTGCCGATTCGAGATTATCGTGGTCGATACCGGATCCGTGGACCGTACCGTGGAAGTGGCACACAAATATGCCGATAAGGTATTTCATTTCGCCTGGTGCGATAATTTCAGTTCCGCCAGGAACTTTTCCATCCAACAGGCATCCAACGACTGGGTGCTGATCATAGACTGTGATGAATATCTGGAAAATGTCAACCTGGCCAATCTGGAAGAAGCGCTCTCCCACAACAAAGATTCCGTAGGTATGATCATGCGCAACAATCCCTATACTGTACAGGGTTCCCGCTCCATTATGTCTGAGCGCATCGGCAGGCTGTTTAACCGGAAATATTGCCATTTTGAGGGCAGTATCCATGAAAGGGTACGCACCCTGGACGGTAAAGAGCCGGAAACTTTCCAGATTCCCTTGACCTTCTACCATGAGGGCTATGTGTCTGAGTCAGATAAGCGGATGCGTGCCACCCGTAATCTGGAAATGCTTTTACATGATCTGAACGAAAAGGGCCCCAGTTCCTACATATATTTCCAGCTGGGGCAGAATTATATCTCTTTAAATGATATGGAAAAAGCCGCCCATTACTATAAGCTGGGACTTGACCTCAATGCGGATCCGAACTCTGCCTTCGTCCAGAGTATGGCGGAAACCTACGGCTATTGCCTGATGGACCTTGCCAAATATGATCTTGCCATGTCCTTAAAAGATAAATACGAGCAATTCTCGCACCGCGCGGATTTTGTGTATCTGATGGGCACGATCTATATGAAAAAGGGAATCTACGACAAAGCCCTGGAAGAGTTCCAGAAAGCAACTACCCTCTCCGCCTATTCCCGCACGGGGGTCAACAGTTACCGGGCCAACTATCATATCGCCAGTATCTATGAGACCATGGGACAGCCGGACGAGGCCAAGACTTACTATAAAAAGTGTGGAGATTACGAACCGGCCAAGAGAAGGCTGAAAGAACTGGCGGCCGCGTCTCCCGCTTCCTGAACACGAATCTGAACACAGCCGGGCATTTGCTGTCCGGCTGTAACATTTAGGAGGGTTATTTTGCTTCCGATATCCGTATGCATCATTTCCAAAAATGAAGAAGACCATATCGAAGAATGCTGCCGGCGTCTTGCCGCCTGCGGGGTGGAGATTGTCCTCACAGACACCGGTTCTACGGACCATACGGTGGAGATTGCGGGGAAGTATACCGACAAAATCTATCGCTTTGACTGGTGCGATGATTTCAGCGCCGCCAAAAATTTTTGTATGCAAAAAGCCTCCCATGACTGGATACTTTCTATTGATTGTGACGAATATATAGAGGAGCTTAATGAAAAGGCGCTGCTCCACTGTATGGAACGTTATCCAGAGGCTGCCGGACGGATCCTGATCCGCAACCGCTTTACCCTGGACGGACAGACATCCTATGAACAGGTGCGGGTAAGCCGTTTCGTAAACCGGAACTATTTTCAATTTGCAGGCGCGGTACATGAGCAGCTTGTGTACCGCCCCCAGTCCTCTGCATCAGACACTGCCGATGCTGATGTCGATGCTTCTCCTGGTTTTTTCAAAAAAAGCATAAATCTCACTCCTGTCAGGGTTTATCCTGCCCCCATCACCATCCTTCATGTGGGTTACGATATCTCCGAGGAAAAGATGCAGGAGAAATGCCGGCGGAACATTACCCTGCTGGAACAGGAACTAAAAACCCAGGGACCGGATCCCTATCTCTACTACCAGTTAGGCCAGAGTTACCGGAGACTGAAAGATTACGAACAGGCTGCGCATTATTTGGACGCCGGCCTCTCCATGGATGTGGATCCGGCGCTGGACTATGTGCAGACCATGGTGGAATCTTACGGCTACACGCTCCTGGACCTGAAACAACATAAGGAAGCCCTGAATCTGCTCGGTGTTTATGATACATTTGCCGGGCGGGCAGACTTTGTATTTCTGATGGGGCTGATCTATATGAATAATGGATTGTTTGACAAAGCTATCGAAGAGTTTCAAAAGTCTGCCTCAATGGAAGAGTTTGCCGTGGAAGGCGTGAACAGTTATAAAGCCTATTATAATATCGGCGTTATCTATGAATGCAGCGCCCAAATCCCGGAAGCGATAGAGGCTTACCATAAATGCGGGGATTATGAGCCAGCCGTTGTAAGGCTTCAGCACCTTTTACCCATGGCATAAATACCGAAACATTTCCCCATACAAACTTTCACAAAAGTAAATTTGCTTCGCAAATTAACTTTGCGAGATCCGCTTCGCGGACTCGGATAAGCGGAGGAATTTTTTATGGCAAAACGGCTGATGACTCTGAGAAGTTTATCAGCCGTTTTTTCTTGTATTTAGAAATTCCCTCGATTTTTACTTTTTAGCCGCCGCTGAGATCGCCGCCCGTTTTCTCAGAGTAGGATCCAGTATCTTCTTACGGATCCGCAGGCTTTCCGGTGTCACTTCTAACAGCTCGTCTGTGTCAATAAACTCAAGGGCCTGCTCTAAGCTTAAGACCTTGGGCGGGGTAAGGCGAAGCGCTTCGTCTGCGCTGGAAGAACGGGTGTTGGTAAGCTGTTTCTTCTTACACACATTTAACTCGATATCTTCCCCGCGGCCGTTCTGTCCTACAACCATGCCGGAGTAGACTTTGGTGCCGGGACCGATAAAGAGGGTGCCCCGTTCCTGGGCGTTAAAGAGGCCGTAGGTGATGGCTTCTCCTGCCTCAAAGGCGATCAGAGAACCCTGTTTGCGGTACTGGATATCGCCCTTATAGGGGCCGTAACCATCGAAAATAGTGTTCATGATGCCGTTCCCTTTGGTGTCAGTCATGAACTCGCCCCGATAACCGATCAGCCCTCTGGAGGGAATGGAAAATTCCAGACGGGTGTAGCCGCCGGAGGCCATACCCATGTTTTTCAGTTCACCTTTGCGCAGGCTCAGTTTCTCGATGACCGTACCGGAAAACTCTTCCGGTACATCTACATAGCACAGTTCCATGGGCTCCAGTTTTTTGCCATTTTCATCTGTCTTATATAATACTTCCGCTTTGCTGACAGCAAATTCATATCCCTCTCTGCGCATGTTTTCAATCAGCACGGATAAATGCAGTTCGCCGCGGCCGGAGACCTTGAAAGCTTCTGTGGTTTCCGTTTCTTCCACCCGCAGGGATACGTCCGTATTGAGTTCCTTGAACAGTCTGTCGCGCAGATGGCGGCTGGTGACGTATTTGCCTTCCTGGCCGGCCAGAGGAGAATCATTGAC
>CAYUKT010000311.1:0-3379 GCA_964445285.1 uncultured Bacteroides sp.
GCATTCATGATACATTGTCCCTGGAATACCGCATTCTCATCCACGATCAGGCTCTTGGTGCGGATGTTACCGATCACTTTACCGGTAGAAGCCACCTCGGTCCTGCCTCCGGAAGTAAGATCCCCTTCCAGGGAGCCGCCAATCACAATATTACTGCCCTTCACATTCCCTTTTACTTTGCCGGTGGAGCTGATGATCAGCGCCCCTTCCGTCTCCACGTCCCCGGTCACGCTGCCTTCCACGCGGACTGCTTCCTTTGCCTTGATATCGCCTTCCACCACCATGTCAGATCCAATGATGCTGCTGATCTTTGCATTGATCTGATCTGCTGTCTTTTTGCCCAACATAATTTCCTCCCTATCCTTTGATCTCAATCATTTCCATGGGATCTATATAGCTGTCATCCTTGCGTATACTGTAACCGGTCTCAGTGTTATCTTCTCCCACCAGAAAAAGTGCCACACCCTTCACAACCTCACTGCCCTCCTCCACAATGGGGGTACCCTGGTTGCGGTAAGTGGTGACATACCCGTTACCGTGATCGAGGATCACATAGCTTATCTCGCCTTCCGCCGCCCTGGTCTCCTTCACGATTCCCGGTGCGGTGGCCACTACCTTCGTGTTCGGTGCCGCCACGAAAATGACTTCTTTCCAATCTTCTTTGGCAACAATCTCTATAGCCTCGTCCTGGCCATCCTCTTGTTCATTGTCATCGGTATTGTCTTCCTCTTCTTCCCCTTCTGTCTGCACCGTCTCCTCCCTGATCTGTGCAGCCCCGCTCATGGGGAACCCCTTTGGAATATAAGCCTCCTCATGGGCTGCCAGCAGTTCATGTTCCTGTGTCAGTTTCTGGTTCAGCTTCTCCTCCAACGTTGATACTTTGTTTCCCAATGTTTCATTCTCTGTAAGAAGCTGCTCATTGGCCTCCTTTAACTGAACAATCTGTTCAATCTGCCTGCCGCTTCTATCCCTCGCACCGAACATCGTGATCGTAGTGTACACCGCATAGCAGATGAGAGCTACAAACAACACAAACCCCACAACCGCCAATGCGCCCGTCCGGACATGAATCTTCCTGTGACCTGACGCAGGTGCATCTGAGACTATCATGACTGTATAGGTAATCTTTCTCTTGCGCAAACTTGTGCTCATAACAAAGTTCCTCCAGTAACTTTATATATTCTATCACATCTGCACAAGAAAGGCACTACTATTTTTTATGGAATGTGAGTGCTCTGGTCGCGTTAAGCACCGCGAGGATCATCACGCCCACATCGGCAAAGATTGCCCACCACATACCAACAACCCCGACAGCTCCCAGCAACAGGCAGGCAAACTTGACTGTCAGGGCAAACACAATATTCTGATGCACAATGCCCAGGGTCTTTCTGGAAATCAGCATGGCCAGCGCTATCTTCGCCGGATCATCGTCCATCAGTACGATATCCGCCGCCTCAATGGCCGCATCCGAACCGAAAGCGCCCATGGCGATACCCAGATCCGCCCTGGAAAGCACCGGCGCATCATTGATGCCGTCACCCACAAAGGCAAGCTTCTCTTTCTTCCCTTTCCCTGCAAGGAGCCGTTCCACTTCCGCCACCTTATCTGCCGGCAGAAGTTCACTCTTCACCGCATCCACACCCAGTTCCGCTGCCACCGCTTCCGCCACCGGCCTGCTGTCTCCGGTTAACATAACTACTTCCTTTACGCCTGCTCTCTTTAATCCTGCAACCGCCTCTTTCGCCCCGGGCTTCACCACATCCGAAATCAGGATATAGCCGGCATACCGTCCGTCAATTGCCACATGGACTTCTGTCCCCGTCTTTGCCGGTTCCACAGGCGTAACCTGCAGCCGTTGCATCAGTTTCCGATTTCCTGCCGCCACCATCCGGCCATCCACACGGGCGCACACACCATGACCGCTGATCTCTTCCACATCACTGACCCTGTCCCTGTCTATCTCCTGTCCATAAGCCTCCCGCAGGCTCTTGCTGATGGGATGATTGGAATAGCTCTCCGAGCAGGCCGCTGCCTCCAGCACCTCCGCCTCCGTAAATCCTGCCGCAGCTTCCAGATAAGTGACTTCGAAGACACCTTTCGTCAGCGTGCCGGTCTTATCGCAGACCACATACCTCGTCTCAGAGAGCGCCTCCAGATAATTGGAACCTTTTACCAGGATTCCCTGGGCAGAAGCCCCGCCAATGCCGCCGAAAAAACTGAGCGGAATAGAGATTACCAATGCACAGGGACAACTTATGACCAAAGTAGTCAATGCCCTTGTCACCCAGAGCGACCAGTAAGGCTCCTGCCCCAGGATCAAATGTATGATTGGCGGTAAAAGCGCCAGCGCCAGTGCGCCATAACACACGGCCGGCGTATAATATCGGGCAAACCGGGTGATAAAATTCTCTGAACGCGACTTCTTCATGCTGGAATTTTCCACCAATTCCAATATCTTAGACACCGTTGATTCCCCAAATTCCCTAGTGGTGCGTATGTGCAGTACTCCCGACATATTGACACAGCCGCTGATCACTTCATCCCCTTCCCCTGCTTCCCTGGGAAGGCTCTCTCCTGTCAGGGCACTGGTATTCAAAGAAGCTCTGCCTTCCGTGACCACACCGTCAATCGGTACTTTTTCTCCCGGCTGCACGAGGATGATTGTACCAATCTCCACCTCATCGGGGTCTACCTGCTCCACCTGCCCATCCACTTCTATATTGGCATAGTCGGGACGGATATCCATCAGCTGGGAAATATTCCTGCGGCTCTTACCCACCGCATAACTCTGAAAAAGTTCCCCGATCTGATAAAAGAGCATTACCGCCACACCTTCCACATATTCCCCAAGGATAATGGCTCCCACCGTAGCCGCCGCCATCAGGAAATTCTCATCGAATACTTCCCCATGCACCACGCCCAGTACCGCCTTACGCAGGATATCATAACCAATGATCAGATATGGCACCATAAAAACTGTCAACCGCAAATAGGGGTTTCCCACGGGAATAAAATAACAGACAGCCACTAAAACTGCCGCGATGATGATCCTGATAAGAACCTTTTTCTGTTTTTTAGTCATAATTGCAGCCTCCTTTTGCAGACCAAAAGGGAAAGTCTTAACCTCTCTCCGCCTGCATCTATATTTTATGGGAAAGTTCTCCGCTTATCCGCGTCCGCGAAACGGATTTAGCTTTTTATTATTTTATTATATGAACATTTAAACACTTATTTAATTGTTTGTCAATATTTTTTATTTCTTTTATAAAAAATGACAACAAAAAAGACAACACCAGCCGCCAAGTGTTCCTCCGGGATTTTCAATGTGTGAACCGAGACACTGGCGATACGTCGCCGCACTCCTCCCAGAACTGATGTT
>CAYUKT010000312.1:0-3375 GCA_964445285.1 uncultured Bacteroides sp.
CTGTCGTGTAATTATTTTGTAAAATATGTATAAAATCTGTATATCTTAATTTCTTATTGGTTTTTTTGCGTGAAATGAGTATAATACTAGTAAAAAATGTAAATAGGGAGATACCCATGTATCAAATTAATTTTCAAAATCCAATTCATATATACTTCATTGGCATCGGCGGTATCAGCATGAGCGGGCTCGCAGAGATTCTCCTGACAGAAGGCTTCACGATCTCCGGCTCCGACAGGGCCCCCTCCGATCTGACACACATCCTCACGCAGTGCGGCGCTTCCGTATACTATGGACAGCGGGAAGAAAATATCACCCCGGACATCGATCTGATAGTCTACACGGCCGCCATCAAACCTGATAATCCGGAACTGACTGCCGCCGGACGCTTGAACATCCCCACCTTGACCAGGGCCCAGCTCCTTGGCCAGATGATGAAGAACTATAAGACTCCCGTTGCCATAAGCGGCACCCACGGCAAGACCACCACCACATCCATGATCGCACAGATCCTCCTGGAAGCGGATGTTGATCCAACCTTGTCCATCGGTGGTGTCTACAAACCTATCGGCGGTAACATCCGCGTAGGCTCCTCGGAGTATTTTGTCACGGAAGCCTGTGAGTATACGAACAGTTTTTTAAGTTTTTTTCCCAAGATAGGTATTATCCTTAATATAGAGGAAGACCATCTGGATTTCTTTAAGGACATTCAGGATATCCGCAATTCCTTCCACCGCTTTGCACTTCTGCTCCCAGAGGACGGCACCCTTATCATCAATAATGATATCAAACATGTGGAGGAGATCACCGCAGGGCTTTCCTGCCAGGTTGTCACCTACGGTTCTTCCCCTTCTTCCAACTACCACGCATCACAGATTACTTATGATACTTTTGGCTGCCCCTCTTTTCATCTTATGCGAAAAGAGGGCAAAGAAGAAGTATTCTCTTTAAAAGTTCATGGGGAGCACAATGTCTCCAATGCCCTGGCCGCCATCGCCCTGGCGGATGTACTCGGTATTCCGGATGATGTGACCAAAAAAGGACTACTCGCTTTCAATGGAACAGACCGCCGCTTCGAGTATAAGGGACAGCGAAACGGTGTAAATATCATCGATGACTATGCGCACCACCCCACAGAGATCCGTGCAACCTTGACCACCGCGGAAGAATATCCGCACAAAAAGCTCTGGTGCGTCTTCCAGCCTCATACCTACACGCGTACCAAGGCGTTTCTGGATGAATTTGCCGATGCGCTGTGTCTCGCAGATGAGGTCATCCTGGCAGATATCTATGCCGCCCGGGAAAAAGATACACTCGGCATCAGTTCGCAGACTTTGCAGGAAAAAATCCAAGCACTGGGACATTCCTGTCACTACTTCCCCGACTTTGAGGCAATCGAAAATTTCCTCATTGAAAATTGCACAAAGGACGATTTGTTGATAACTATGGGGGCCGGTGATATCGTGAAAATCGCGGAAAACCTGCTAAAGAAATAATTATTCACAATATCCACAGAAAAGAACCGAAGATTCGAAGATTTTTCTGTGGATATTTTTGTGGAAGGAATCACACAGTTTTTCGGCGTTTGCCCACCAGTATCCACAATGTCCACATTTCCCGATACCATCGGGAACAAACGTTTCCCTCCCGGTTTGTGACAGTTTGCCTATATCTTTTTGCAAAACGCTATGCTATAATTCATTTTGTTCCCTTATGGGAACCTCTCGCGGAAAGCGTGAAATAATGCTCCGTTTCCGACCGTGAAATTATAGGTTTATGTGTATGCAGGGTGGGTAAAATAATGGGTTTTTTAACAATTTATCAGGATAATTATACGGATTCCACGGTAATCTCCAACCGTTTCATAGATGAATACATGCAGGCAGCCAACGATGCCCAGCTCAAAATCTATCTGTATCTGATCCGCATGATGAGCGCAAGGCTCAATACTAGTATCAGCGATATTGCAGATACCTTTAACTATACCGAAAAGGACGTCATGCGTGCCTTAAAATATTGGGAAAAGAATCGCCTTCTCACCCTGGATTATGATGAGCATAAAAATGTCATCGGCATCCACCTGCTGGATTTCGGCACGCCTCCGGCGCCCCCTGTGACGCCGCAGATTGCCCCTGTTCCCAGCGTATCGATCCCATCCGTGACGCCTTTGGCATCTGTCGTGCCGATCGCCTCCAAACCTAATTATACGCTGGATGAATTAAAAGCATTCAAGTCCAATGAGGCCTCCTCAAGGCTTCTTTTTGTGGCAGAGCAGTATTTAAAGAAGACCTTAAGCGCCAATGATGTGCGCACAATCCTCTTTATCTCGGACAAGCTGGGCTTCTCGGAGGATCTGATCGATTACCTGATCCAATACTGCGTGGACCGCGGCAAGAAGGACATGCGCTACATAGAAAAGGTAGCCCTAAGCTGGGCTGACCAAGGTATCACCACCCCTAAGGAGGCTGCAAAACTTGCCGGAAAATACGAGAAGTCTGTCTATGACATCATGAAAGCGCTGGGCCGGAACGGTACGCCTACAGATACGGAAGTATCCTATATCAACCGCTGGAAAAAGGAATATGGCTTCGACACAGATGTGATCATGACGGCTTGTGAGCGCACCGTTCTCGCCACGGACAACCACCGCTTCGAATATGCCGACAGCATCTTAGGCAGCTGGTATAAGGCCGGAGTCCACCATAAGAGCGATATCCAATCCCTGGACGAAAGCTATCGCCGCCAAAAGACGACTGCCCGCACTGTCACCAGCAACAAGTTTAACCAATTCAAACAAAACGATTATGATTTTGATGCCCTTGAGCAGGAAATCTTAAGCAACTGACCATAAGGAGTCCTGACGTGCCACTGACAAACACACAATACGATCAGATTCTTCATCAATATGAAGAGAAGCAGGCCAAAAGCCGCCGTGAGGCAGAACAGAAACTTTCCTATATATATGAACTGATACCGGGCTACCGAGATTTGGCGGAATCGGTCGCCTCCATCTCCGTTGCACATGGCAAAAAACTTCTTGCCGGGGATGAAGAGGCATTGGAGGATCTCAAGGATTCCCTGGCCGAACTTTCCGGCCGCAAGGCGCAGCTTCTCAAAGATTTTGGATTTCCGGAAGATTACCTGGAACCCGTCTATGAATGTCCGGACTGCAAAGATACCGGCTATGTGGGCGCTGAGAAATGCCACTGCTTCCGTCAGGCCATGATCACTCTCCTTTATGAGCAGTCCAATATACAGGAGATGCTCCGTACCGAAAACTTCAGTACGCTATCTTATGAGTACTATCAGGGAGATGACCTGTCACGCTTCCAGAATGCGGTCAGAACCTGTCAAAATTTTATCAAAAATTTTAAT
>CAYUKT010000313.1:0-3369 GCA_964445285.1 uncultured Bacteroides sp.
TTCTGGAGGGCTATCAGGGGGCGGAAAAATATATTGATATGAATGTGTTCCGGGGAACCAGGGAAGAATTACAGGAGTTGACGGTACCCTGGGAAGGGGAGAAGACTTTGGCAGAGGCAGAGACGGAAATCTTACTGGAGCATTGTAATCTTGTGTATGATACGGAGCATGTAAAAGTCTACTCCTATCTGGGGAGGGTAAGCGCGATTTATATTCTGACACCGGAGCAGGATGCGGTTTATCCGGTAAGAAATTTTTGGATGGATCAGGACAGGGAAGTGCTCTGGTTATTGGAAGAGAAAGATACCATACAGATCTGCAAAATAGAGTTCGGGCAGGAACCCATCCCGGAAGCGTCCATGGTACTTGACCGGGATAGGTTTGAGGCATTGATAGCGGATACCTATGGTATTTCGCAGCAGGCGGATCAGGAGGTATTTAGGGATCTGTATGCGGACCTGTTCTGTCGGAAGGAGGAGGGGGAACTCTTTTTAGGCGGAAGGGTTTTGGGGGTACAGAAAGAGACAAACCGGACCTTTGAGATCATGTATGAAATAGATAGGGAGACTGGAGCAGTAAGTGCAAGAGGCTATCTTCAGGATCTTGCGCTTGCACCTTTGTTTCAGGAATTTTTATTTCATAACCTGACTGTAGAGAATCCTGAGGGAGAGGATGCGGAACTGGGAGAAAATTTAAGTTTTTTTGATGATGAGATTTATTTATCGGAAACAGGAGTGTTCTGTAAGCAGTTTGCGGTTGTGGAAAGTAGTAGGAAGGACGAGAAGGAACTGCTTTTTCGCATGAGGAAGTTAAATGGGGAGGAAGAATGGCTTTATGTCTTGGCAGAGGAAAACGGGGAACTGATCTGTCGGGACATTTTGAGGACGGATACGGTAGCTGATTTGAAAGCAGATACAGTAGATGATTTGGAAGATAAAAATGGGACTCCGGATGATCATGACAGCATGAAGGGGATAAGATGGCTCGACTGCGCCTCTTTTTTTGAGATTCCGGCAGAAAATTGTGGGACATATCAAAGCCGGGAAGATGTTTTTGCAGCTGTTGAAGACGGGGACTTTTCAATGGTCGTAAGGAAATCTTTTGACCCGGATATCCTTGTGGAAGAACTGGAAATGGCCTACGAGTCAGACGGCGACAGCAGCAGGATGGTCAGATCCGATATAGATAGAGATGGTTTTGAGGAATTGGTGTTTTTGATTCAGTACGATTTTGAAGAATATGAGAGAATAGACTTTATTTTGGATTACAGAAATGGCGGGGCGGTCTGTACCTATCTGGATTGGTGTGATGGGAATGAATGGCTGATGTTAGGGGATGCAGGAAAACTAGTGCATTGTTCATACAGCAATAATTCCTGGTGCAAATATTATGGGTTTTATGAGTGTATTTTAAATGCCAGAGATATCAAGACGCTTGATTATATTGGAGACGGCTTGGAAGCCTGCAATGTCTATCAATATGGTGAATCAGGTTTATGGTGGTGGGAAGGACAGCAGCCGGAAATAACAAAGACGGGGATTTATTTTACCAGAGTACATAAAGAAAATACATCAGGTGACAATAGCAGCAGGTTCGGCAAGGAATTAATTTCGAGGGAAGAATTTCTGGAAGGATTTACAAAACTGACGGGTGAACAGCAGGTTTGGGGCAAGATTCTTTTTAATTCCTAAAACCGGTCGTTTCGTTACATTTGCCTGAAATGCGGTGTTTTTCTTCCGATATAAAAAGTGAATGAAGTTATGGCGGAAAGGAAGGAAAACGATGGATATCGATCATTTGCAGAGGACACCGCAGCATACATATCAGGTGGATGCTGACAGAATAAAGCAGCGTTTACAACAGGAAGCGGACAGAAGGGGTCAAGCATCCGGGCAAAGGAGCGACAGTGTGGCTATTTCCGAAGAGGGCCGCAATGCGTTACGGGAAGAGATGGCAGCTTTTAAAAGAGAGAGGCTGCCGGAAGATATGGGAAAAGCTCTCTCTTTAAGCACCGGGGCTTACGGTATCATGAATGACTTTGAAAAACTTATCACAGAGCAGGAAGGAACCAGGACTGATACCTTCGACAGTCATGTGAATAAGATGGCTTATGCCTATCAGGTGATGAGGGAGCGGATAGAAGAGAAGTATGCGGTGCCCGACAGACGGCAGGAATATTATGCAGCAGAAGATGGCAGTATGCAGGAATTGACCAGGGAGAAAGAGCTGGCAATGCTTGATCAGGCATATGAGACGCACAGCCGGTTTATGGCGGCCAACACCCAGATATGGAGCGAATTGCAGGATTTCAAGGCACGGGTAGAGTATCATGCCAATGGGTCCCAGGCAGAGGAGCCGGTTCATAATAAGCAAAGTGTGCAGATCAGGGAGCAGGCTTACCATACATTTATGTCTGCGATCAGTGAGGATAATCTGGAATTGATGAAACAGCATCAGGGCAGTCTGAAACATCTGCGGCTGGATCTGGATATTTCGGCCTCTGCGAGAGCCGGGCTGAATCGTATTTGGGATTCTATGAGGAAGTAAAACTGTTGCGGATCAGTGCGCTTTCAACAGGTTCATATGAGGTTCCTGAAGTTTAATATTATTATCATATATTATGATGTGAATATACCTAAATAGTGGATGAAAGGTGCATGATAAGGAGGGATAAATATCATGCATCTTTTTAATGCGCTGAATAATAAATTGCGGTTGGTCTTGTCACTCTTGTTTTTGTCTGTATTAAACAGGTGTTTTTTGGTGCGGAAGATGATATAATTAGATATATTTATTTGTCTTGACATTCAGTAGTTGTTTTAATGGATAAAAAGGAGACATAAAAGGAGTGAAAGATATGCCAAACTATATATTAGAATGCTGTGTAGACAGTGTAGAATCAGCCCTTGCAGCGAAAGAAGGCGGCGCGGACCGCCTGGAACTGTGTGCGGCGCTTGTGATCGGAGGCATCTCGCCGGGACCGGCGTTGTTTGAACAGGTAAAAGCAAACTGCGGCCTGCCGATCCGTGTCTTGTTACGGCCGCGGTTTGGGGATTTCCTCTATACGGAATATGAGTTTCAGATTTTAAAAAGCGAGGTGGCTTTTTTTCGGGAAGCGGGCGCGGAAGGCGTGGTGATCGGGTGTCTGCGGGAAGACGGGCACCTTCATATGGAGCAGATGCGGGAATTGATGGCGGAAGCGGGGGAAATGAAAGTGACGCTGCACCGTGCTTTTGATGTGTGTGCAGATCCCATAAAAGCCTATGAACAGGCACGGGAGCTGGGGATTGATACGATTCTCACATCCGGGCAGAAGCGGGAATGTCTGATGGGAATGCCGCTTTTGCAGGAGTTATGTGCCTTGCAGAA
>CAYUKT010000314.1:0-3314 GCA_964445285.1 uncultured Bacteroides sp.
GAATATAAGCGGATACATCGCCTGCCTGGGTCTCAATGATCGGCAGTGCCGTCATGGAACCGCCGCCATACTCCTCATTCATTCTCGCCGCGCGCTCCAAAAGCCTTGAGTGCAGGTAGAAGACATCACCCGGATACGCCTCACGCCAGGGCGGTCTCTTTAAGAGCAGGGTGAGTTTACGATAAGCCGTAGCATGTTTGCTCAGGTCGTCATATACCACGAGCACATCCTCACCGTTCTCCATCCTTTCTTCACCAATCGCACAGCCGGAATAAGGAGCGATATACTGTAACGGTGCAAGTTCGCTGGCCGTAGCCGCCACCACCGTGGTATAGCTCATAGCGCCATGCTCTGTCAGTGTCTTAACGATAGAAGCAACCGTGGAAGCTTTCTGTCCGATAGCCACATAGATACATTTGACGCCCTGTCCCTTCTGGTTGATGATGGTATCAATAACGATCGCCGTCTTACCGGTCTGTCTGTCGCCGATGATCAGCTCACGCTGTCCTCTTCCAATCGGCACCATGGCATCGATAGCCTTGATACCTGTCTGTAATGGTGTATCCACAGATTTTCTCGTGATGACACCAGATGCAACTCTCTCAATCTTACGATACTTATCAGTCTGGATCGGTCCCTTGCCGTCAATAGGCTGTCCAAGGGCATTTACCACACGTCCGAGCATACAGTCGCCTACAGGCACCTCCACAACCCTGCCTGTAGTCTTTACGATATCACCTTCATTAATGTTATGCTGGCTGCCGAGTAAAACTGCACCCACATTATCTTCTTCCAGGTTCAGCACCATACCGTAAACTTCGCCGGGGAACTCCAAAAGTTCACCCTGCATCGCATTCTCAAGTCCGTGTACGCGAGCGATACCGTCAGCCACCTGGATGACCGTACCCACTTCGGATACTTCCAGCTCTGCGGCATATCTCTTGATTTGATCCTTAATGACTGAACTGATTTCTTCTGGTCTTAAATTCATGGATCATACGCACCTTTCTTCTAAATTTCTTCAGATCTGCACTTTCAGCAGCTCTCTTTGTAATTCGTTTAATTTTGTACTGACACTACTGTCCACAACCCTGTCTCCGATGCGGATCACCATGCCGCCGATCAGCGACTCATCTAATCCGTAGTGTATCTCCATCGACTTATATTTTGTAGTATCGAGCAATTTACGTTCAATTTTTTTGCACTGCTCTTCTTTAAGCGGAGCGGCGGTCGTCACCGTAGCAACGCCGATTCCCTTATACTCCTTGACTTTGTCCACAAAATATGTCAGGATCTGGTCAATTTCCTTATAACGGTCTTTCGAGATAATGATAGTCAAAAAGCCCAGCAGCTCCTCAGATATCCTGCCCGCAAACACGTTTTTGGCAACCTCAATCTTCTCTTCCTTAATTACCTTCGGATGATTCATCAGTCTGCCAAAATCCTCATTCTCCGCAAGGATTTTTTGAAGCTGCTCGATTTCTTCTAACAGGACATCTACCTTGTTCTCTTCGACCGCAAGTTCAAACAACGCATCCCCGTATGTTTTTGAAATCAGCTTAGCCATGTGCTCTCACCTATTTCTTTCAACGTTTCTTCCACCAGACTGTCCTGCACAGTCGTATCGATCGCCGCGCTGACGACCTTGCCGGCCATCATGGACGCCAACACTACCATCTCACGTTTCACCTCGTCCGCAGCTTTCTTCTTCTCCAGTTCTGCTTCCACACCGGCTCTCTCAATAATCCTGGCAGCCTCTTCTTTCGCATCCGCTACGATCTTATTCTCATTGGCCAACGCCTTCTTCCTTGCTTCCGCAAGAATGGTCTCGGCCTCTTTATCAATATCCTTTAACTTGGCTTCATACTCTTCTTTCAGTGCCCTGGCATTCTCCATGTCGGCCGCCGCCGTATCAAGCTCATTCTTGATCCTATCCTGTCTCTTCTGCATCATATCCCGCACCGGATTGAACAGAAAATGGGAAGCAATCAGGAACAGTGAAAACACGGCAATGATCATCAACACGGAATCGGCGATAAGCTGTAAATCCAGATCAAATAATCTGGGCGCCATTTCCGCAGATGCCAGCACCAAACCCGCAGCTGTTACATTCAAGCCCTTCGTCCCCCTTTCTTTTTATAATTCCTAAATTAAATCCGAGTCCGCGAAGCGGATCTCGTGGAGTTAATCTCCCAGCTATTTCCGAGGCCGCGAAGCGGATCTCGTGGAGCTAATTTCGAAGAAATTTGCTCCAGATTAAGGTAATAAAGGCTTAACGAACAGAAGCAGCATCGCGATCAACAGTCCGTACAGACCTGTTGTCTCGGCAACCGCCTGCCCTAATAACATGGTAGATGTAACATCGGACTTAGCACCCGGATTTCTGCCCACTGCCGCTGCAGCATGTCCCGCTGCAATACCCTGACCTACACCAGGTCCGATACCTGCAATAACTGCAAGTCCGGCACCAATTGCTGAACATCCTAAGATAAAGTTGTTGTTAAATTCTCCCATTTTTGATTTCCTCCTTTAATATGTGTTTCAAAATTTAAAATGGTCCGCTTCATAAAATATTACTCGTCTGTGGTACAGGCATTGGTAATGTACGTCATGGTCAGCATACAGAATACATATGTCTGGATCGCTCCGGAGAACAGATCGAAGTACACATGCAGCGCTGCCGGCCAGATAATGGCGATCTTTGACAGAAGCGCATACACTAATGCCAGCATGACCGTACCAGATAAGACATTGGCAAACAGACGAAGCGACAATGAAATCGGCACAGCAATGTCACCAATGATATTGATCGGCGCCCAGATCGGCCACGGATCACACAGTCCGGCAATGACGCCTTTGACTTTCTGGTATTTGAACTGATTGTAATGGATCAGCACAAATGTCATAATGCCCATCGCAAATGTCACGCCATAGTCTGCTGTCGGCGGCCTTAAGCCAAACAATCCGGAAATGTTGCTCAGCAGGATAAAAATGAAGATTGTACCGATATAATTGCGGAACTTGGGGCTGAATTTGCCCATAACGCCGCCAATCATCTTGTCCAGCATCTCCACCACCAGTTCAACAATATTCTGGAAAGTACCCGGAACATCCGTTGCATGTTTGACGGCACGATTCGCTGCAATACAGAAAGCTGTGATTACCAGCATGACGATCAGCACACAGACATGTGTGGTTGTGATCCATACTGTCTGTCCAAACAGTTCGTAGGAAAACACACCATGAATCATGAAATCAATATCCGCGCCGGCAGATAGTAAAATTCCCTGTCCCATACTTTCACCTCCTTCTAC
>CAYUKT010000315.1:0-3303 GCA_964445285.1 uncultured Bacteroides sp.
AAGAAGGACAGATGCTGCATTTACGGTGTTGGGATTTTATTGTTTTAGAATCTATGTAATATTCATTTAGGAATTCTATCAAGCTGCTCCGCACTCAGTACCCTCGGCCCGCCAAGCTGTGTCGTCCGGTAGAGAAGTTCCGCATAAAATTCCACCGACTCCATCTTCATGTAGGCGGTAAGGAGGTCACCTGCCCAGGTGAGGGCGCCGTGGCTTTCCAAAAGGACCGCCTCATATTCCGCCAGAAACGGCTCGATGGAATCAGGTATCTCCACCGTGGAAGGCGTCCCATAGGGCGCCAGCGGCACTTTGCCAAAATTCACGATCACCTCCGGCATAATGGGTTCCTCCAAGCCTTTTCCCATCACCGCAAAACTGGTGGCAAAAATGGGATGGGCATGCACTACTGCTCCTACATCCGGACGCTTCTGATAGACCCGCAGATGCATCTTCACTTCGGAAGAGGGCCTGATTCCTGTGTCCTTCCCGATCAGATTTCCGCTAAGATCTATCCTGCACATCTGCTCCGGTTTCATAAAACCTTTGGATACCCCCGTAGGTGTACACAGAATCTCATTCTCTCCCAAACGCACCGATATATTGCCATCATTGGCCGCCACCATGCGGCGCGCATACATTCTTCTGCCGATTTCACAAATCTGTTGTCTGCACTCTGCCTCGTTTAACATGCTTTTTCTTCCCTTCCTGTATCCATTCTTCTGCTTTATTCTATCTGATACAGATACCAGTCATCCAGCGTCCCCCAGCCTTTGGCGGCACAGCTTACGGATGCACCCACTTTCAGGACTCCATCCTCACCCACCTGCACCTTCACCGCAGGATTCTGCCAGTTGCACCAGCCGTTCACAGCGGTCTTCTCGGTAATCTGTTCCTGTCCATTGTCCGCGTATATATACAGATCGGCGTCCTCGCCCGCATCACCGCCCTGCAGATACAGGCCAAATTCATAAGTCCCCGGTGCAAGACCTGTCACCTCCTGCTCTACCGTAAAGGATACGGCGTCATTTGACCAAAAATGCAGGGCAAGATCCCCGCTGTGGGCATCCGCCGCCTTATCCTGATAATCCGTGCCGTTTCCGGTAATCTTCCACATGGATCTGTCCGCTTCCTCAAAGCTGGCATTTTCCAGAAGGTTCCTGCGGCTTACCGTGATATGTGCCACAAAATGCCAAGGATAACTGCTGTCTGCCAGAATCTCAAAGGCTTCCCCGGCAAGATTTTCATCTTCCATCTCTGTCACAAAATTACCCGTCACCTCATATTCTCCACTCACAGAGGTATCAATAGCCGCCAGCTGTTCCGCATTCCAATCCACCGGGAACTGTGTAACGCTTCTGTCATTATAACATACATCCGCTGTCGCCGGCATCTGCAGCTTCCCGCCAAGGGGGACATTGACTTCCACCGTGGGAATACTCTCCACCCGCCTGTCCACCAGTGTGCCGCACTGCAGATATTTGAAGACTTTCAGGGACTCCAGCGGTTGACCATTATAGTCAAACAATGCCTGGTTATCCCAGGAAGAGCCGCCATAATATACCCCTGCATCTTTCGGATCATACCCGGCCGCATAGGAAGAAGCCCAGCCGGAACCTTGCTCTTCCCAAGCCTGCCTGTTGGCTGCAAGTACGGACTCCGCATCTGCCGCTGATTCTTCCCATACATGCACCGGAATCCAGGCCGGTTCCCAGTAAAAGAAGCCCAGCCCCGGTTCGCCTGCCGCAGCCACTGCGGCACAGACATCCCGCACTTCATTGGCCTGTCCCTGTACGGTAGCGGCATATGCCGGCAGAATATCCGCCTCTCCGATACTGTTGGCACTGCCGTCCCCGTCTCCCGGCGTATAGGGATAGGAATTTTCCGCCACCAGAACTTTTTTATCATAGGATTCCGCCACCAGCCGCAGCGTCTCCGTCAGATTCTCCAGCGTCCCATGCCAGAAAGGATAATAGGACACTGCAAAGATATCATAGTCTATCTCCTTATCTTCCAGCTTCTGTGCCAGCGCAAGCGTCCCTTCCTGATCCGACACATCCGTAAAATGAACGGCAATCTGTATCCGCTTTCCCTTCTCCGCGGCCACTTCCCTGACTGCCCGCGAACCCGCCTGCAAAAGCTGTCTGCGCTTCGTCCAGTCCGTTTCCCCGGCAATGCCGTTATTGATCTCATTGCCAATCTGCACCATGCCCACATCTGCCCCGGCATCCAGAATCTCTGTCAGGCTCTGTGCCGTAAACGCATAAAGCGCCTCCGATTTGTCCTCTATGGCCATGCCCTCCCAGGCTTTGGGGCACATCTGCTTGGCAGGATCCGCCCAGAAATCGGAATAATGATAGTCCACACACAGTTTCATATGATACTGCGCCGCCCGTCTGCCAATCTCGGCCGCCTTGGCCGTGTCATTATTGCCGCCGCCGTAACCATTGCCATTCTCATCATAGGGATCGTTCCATACCCGCACCCGGATATAATTCACGCCATTCTCCGCAAGCGTCTTAAAGATATCCTGCTCCTGACCGTCCTCATTATAATAGACAACGCCGCTCTCTTCCTGCACCAACACGCTGGAAATATCCACGCCCCGGATGAAGTCTTCCCGCAGTCCCTCGATCGGTTCTATGTAAACGCCGGCCTTCTCCGGCTGTTCAGGAAGAGGGTAGCAATCGCTGCTGATATTACTTTCTTCCCCACTATCACTTCCAACACCGGCTTCCTGGCCCTGTTTTCCCGACTCGTCTCCGCTTGCTGTCTGACCCTGTTCTCCCGCCTCATTTCCGCCAGATGCTTCCTGATCCTGCTCTCCAGCCTTATCTCCACCGATAGTTCCCTGTTCCATGCCCGGCTGCACCGACTCCCCAGAACCGCACCCGGAAAACAGCGCCGCCCAGAAAGCCGTCAACAGGGCCACGGCCGCCATACTGCTTCGCATATGCATTTTCCCGCGAAAATATTGACATCGCATTGTCTATTCCCCACCCCTTCTCTTCACCCAATATCCATCATAAGCCTTATGATCCTGGGATCCGATCAGACATTCCCCTGAAAGTTCATATCCAGCCACTTCCAAAGCAGCCCTTCTGTCAACCGCGTAGATTGGCGCTTTGGTAGCAATCATCGAACAATGGAACAGATCAAAAGCCGGTTCTGTGATGATCGACAAGATGGAAACGATGTCCTGGGTGTTCTCATGATCGATTCTCAGATCCAGCCGCAGCAATCCACAGTCGTTAAAATAATCCTCCGCCCTGCGGTTAAACAATTCTATCGTTCCCACTGCCGCCT
>CAYUKT010000316.1:0-3299 GCA_964445285.1 uncultured Bacteroides sp.
TAGATAGCCGCCTCCTTGCCAAAATTACGGGAAAAAGATACCAGCCGCACCCTGCTGTCTTCCTCATGCAGCTTCTTTACTTCCTGCACAGTCTTATCCTTGGAACCATCATCGATATATAAAAGTTCCACATCCAATTCCTTCTGCTGAAAAAAGGCTGTATTTTTAAACAATTCATCATAAAAATCCCTGACATTTTCTTCTTCGTTATAACAGGGGACTATGACACTCAATAATTTCATACGGGCCTCCATATTAATCTGCTTTTCTTGCTGTCTGCGGCATAAATTGTATAAATTCCACCGAAAACTCTTCCATTATTGGCTTTTCCCGCAAGAAGTCAGACAAACTCAAGGTAATTCTATCATAAATGCGAAAAAAAAGGAAGAGACGTATCTCTTCCTTGGCTTAAATCATTCTCGCCAGCACAAACTCAGAAAATCTTGGAAGTGCAAAAGACACCTCTCCATATGTCCTGGTATCCAATATCCCTTTCCGCTTCAATCGCTCTCTATATACAGAGAACAATTCCGAATTCATGCCTGTTTTCTCTCTGACATTTTTGACCTTGGTTTCCCCGCTTTGCGCCATCACAAATATTATTTCCCGGTCTTTGGAAGAAGCCTCCGACCAGATCTTACTATACACATACTCCTCAAGGTACTGATCATATTCGGGCAAAATTTCCTCTAAAGATTTCTCTCCTTTGTTTTCCCAACATAAATACCCTAAAACCTGAAAAGCAAAAGGATAACCCTTCGTCAATCCAGCCATCTTTTCCGCCTCTTCTACATTCAGGCCAAAAACATCCATGTATCGTTTTCTGACCGCCGTATGATTTAAAGGCTCCAGTATCATTTTGGGTGCCCTGTACAAGAACGTAAGCGCATCCTCATTTTGAAGATTATAAATATTATCATACAATCCCGTCATCAATAAAAAGATGGGATAATCCTGTCTTAAAAATATCTGAAAAGAACTGGAAAATACTCTGACATACTCGCAATTTGTGATTTCATCAATTGCGATCAATATTCTTTTCCGCCTTCTTTGAAGTTCAGCCAGCATCAATTCAAGGGCATTCTCCATATCCGTGATCGGTATGGCATTTTCCAGCGAACCCCCAAGTCCCAAAATGGAAAAGTCAAGCTTTGCCTGTACAAAATGAGTATGCATCTCCGGTAGACTGTATAATTTAGCAACCAAACTCTGCAGGAGATCCCTTGTGGGATTCAACTCCACAACTACCCATTCTTCCATTGCCTTAAGTTCATTGGCAATCCCCGTCATCATGACAGTCTTCCCAGCGCCTCTTACCCCTGTAATCATATAAATCTGGCTGGATGGCTGGGCTGCATTAAAATTCTCAACAATTTCCCTTGTCTGTGAAATACGGGAAACATATTGCAATGGTTTTTTTCCGAAAGACAGTGTGAAGGGATTGCTCATGGCTTTTCTCCTTATATAACTTTACGATTTATATATAACTTTGTATAAGTTTATATAACTTTGCATCCATTATATAAGTTTATATAACTTTCTGTCAATCCCCGCTCTTATATCAAATCATACTTCAATCGGATATGATCTGCTACTGCCGCGATATACTCACTGTTAGTCGGCCTGTTGTATTCCGGGCTGTTACAGTATCCAAAAAGTTCCTCAAACAACTCACTGTTCCCTCTCTCCCAGGACACCTCGATCGCATTGCGGATGGCTCTCTCAATCTTCTGATCCGTGGTCTGATACATCTTCGCCAGATCTGGATACAGCAGCTTCGTCACACTGCCCACTAACTCCATATCTCCCACACACATCTCCACCGCACTGCGAAGGAACTGATATCCCCGCAAATGCGCCGGAATTCCAAGTTCCAGCATAAAATCTGAAATAATCTGCTCCAGTTCCTGCCTGCTTATTGCACTTTGTTGTAACATTCCCCTTTACTCCTCTTTTTATTGTATTGTCTATGTAGTTTCGTCTACATACCAGACATAATACCAAAGAAGAGAATGAATGTAAATTGTAATTTATCGCCCGGATATATTATCCCGCTACAACCTCGCGTCTTTCACATTTGCTTTAAACCAATCGTAGGCAAGCTGCACGCCTTCCTCTAATTCCACCTTGTGATTCCATCCCAGATCATGGAGTTTGGTCACATCCGTAAGCTTGCGCGGCGTACCGTCCGGCATATCCTTATTCCATACGATCTCGCCCGTAAATCCGACCACCTTTTTCACCGTATCCGCCAGTTCTTTGATCGTAAGCTCCTTGCCCGTACCAATATTCACATGCTGTTCTCCGCTGTAATTTTCCAGAAGAAACACACAGGCATCCGCCATATCATCCACATATAAAAACTCTCGAAGCGGTGTGCCGCTCCCCCACAGTTCCACCGAGGGCGCCTGATCGACTTTTGCCTCATGGAACTTGCGGATCATGGCCGGCATCACATGGGATCCTGCCAGATCATAATTATCTTCAGGACCGTACAGATTAGTAGGCATACAGCTGATAAAATCATCCCCATACTGCCTCTTATAAAATTTACACATCTCCAATCCCGCAATTTTGGCGATGGCATAAGCCTCGTTGGTCTCCTCCAGAGGGCCTGTCAACAGCGCATCTTCCGGAATCGGCTGCGGGGCCATCTTCGGATAAATACAGGTACTTCCCAAGAACAGGAGCTTTTTCACTTGATATTCATGACTGCATTGAATCACATTACACTGGATCTGCATATTCTCATAGGCAAATTCCGCAGGAGCAGTGTTATTCGCATTGATGCCGCCCACCTTAGCCGCCGCCAGCACTACCACATCCGGCCGCTCTTTTTCAAAGAAATCCCGCACTTCCTGCTGATTCGTAAGATCCAGTTCCCTGTGCGTCCTGCCAATGATATTCTCATATCCTTTCGCTTTCAGGTTCCGCACAATGGCGCTGCCCACCAGCCCCCTGTGCCCAGCTACATAGATTTTGTCTGTCTTATTCATATGGATTCTCCTTTTCATTATCTTATTAATACTATATAAAATGCAGCCAACACAATTGGCATACACATTGCACACACCGATAGTATCAACTTACTCGGAATGGCAATCTCATGGTTATATTTGTATTTCGGATAATTGATGATCAACCACAACCGCATCGCCGAAGCAGATAACTGTTTTTTATTTTTTCGTGAATAGTCTATCATAAGACAAATGTTTTTACAAGAAAACCTGTCATGCCTCCCATAAATGGCATCCGCTCAGACGATACTGCTGAATCTTTTCTTTCATCTCCTGTGTCCG
>CAYUKT010000317.1:0-3287 GCA_964445285.1 uncultured Bacteroides sp.
ATTCAAAAACAGATGGGCTCCACATCCTCGCTGAGAGGTTTCATCTCATATTCCGGCAGGCTGTCCAGGAGTTCTTCCAGACAAAGCCCTGTACTCCCCACCACATCATGGGCAAGCAGAATGACCTTCTTACGGCCAAATGTGGTAGTTACTCCATTGGCGATCAGTTTCTTAGGGTCCGGGTTCTTGACCGCGTCCTCCAGGCTCGCATTCCAATCATAATATATGTATCCTCTGGCTGTCATCTCCTGGATGATAGCCTGCCCCGTCTTCTGGTTATAGGCATTGACACTACCGCCCGGAAAACGAAAAAGATTCGTCTCCACCCCCGTCACCTCATACACGGTCTGTCTGGCCTTTTCAAAATCCGCCACGTAACTGTCCACACTCGCATACAGGGCATTATAATCATGATTATCACAGTGGATACCGATGGTATGTCCTTCCGCCACAATCCTGCGTGCTATGTCCGGGTACTTTCTCACACTCTCTCCCACCAGAAAGAATGTGGCTTTAATATCCCTGTCCCGCAATATATCAAGCACCTTCTGGGTATTTTCCTCGGAAGGCCCATCATCAAAGGTCAGATACATGGTTTTGGGGTGAAAATAATAGACAACACCCTGCACGATACCGTCCGCAATCTGCTGCTGGTATTCTGCAAGACCAAGTTTCATGCGTTCAGCTGCGTTGGAGAGGAATCCCGTCTCGATGAGGCAGGCGGGCATGGAAGTGCTGCCTGTCACATGAAATTCCGCATCCCCCCGCAAATCCCGTTCCACGGCTCCCGTACTCTTTATGGTCTGCTGCTGGATCAGCTGCGCCAGCCTCTTACTGTCACGCCCGGAATCCTCCTCATACCATACCTCCATGCCGCTCACCCCGGCACCCTCGTCCGTGGCATTCTGATGGATGCTGATATAAATATCCGCCCCGGCCTGATTGGCCTCATTCACCCGGTCTTCCTTTGCAATATAGACGTCCGTCTCCCGGGACATGATCACCTGATATCCCTTTTCTCTCAACTCGTCCCTTACCAACAGTGCAATGGCCAGGTTCAAATCTTTTTCCAGGACACCATTCCTGGCGCAGCCCTCGTCCGTACCGCCATGTCCCGGATCCAAATAAACTGTGGGAATGTATTCCATCCCCACCATCGTATGTACTGCATCACCCACACCGGAAACTGCTGTCTGCGCTGCCAGGACTGACTGTTCTATCATAACATCAAATGGCGCCATAGTTCCTTCACCGGTCCCCGGCAGGCTTTCTGCGCCCGCTGTCCCTGCACCATCCCACAGGCTTTCCATACCCGCCGTCCCTGTAATTCCCAATTTCCCAGCCAATACATGGTGTCCTCCTGCCACGATGAACCTCACCGATATCACAGTCGTCAGGCAGACCATACACAACACGATCGTCAGCGTATATGCCCTTCTGGCAAGACGCCTTTTTCTCTGCTCCCTCGTCTCATAACCGCAGACATATTCCCAGGTAAACGATGATCCTCCGTACATATCCTGATGCCCCTCTCAAAACTCTTTTGTATGCCTTCCATACATCAAGCATACCGACAGGCTGCATCAGAATTTCATCTAAGTTGCATCAAAGTACCATCTTTTTTGCATCAAAGTTGCATCATTTATCGCAGAGCTCCTTTTAGGCCAAGCAGAGTCCCCATTCCCGTGCGCTCACATCAATATTCTGCTCTATTGTTACACCGTAAACCTGCAGCGACCGAAGTCCCATAACACATGCACCCACCACAGGTTCATACTCTGCCTTCACCACAATTGTTTCCGGCTCCCGCTCTTTTATCTTTTCTAAAATCTGTCTGGTAAGATAATTGTCCTTTCCTTTCAGTACGCTTCCCGCCAACACGATTTTTTCCTGATTGGGGGAAATGTCCATCTTACGAAATCCGGCAAAGATGAAGTCCACCGTCCGCGCCGCAAATTCTTCCAGCATATGACAAGTCTCCCGGTCATGATCTCCTGCGATCCGGATAATATCAGGCATCAGAAAACGTATCTCCTCCGCAAATCCTTCTTTCGTCATATACACGTGAAGCAGCTCATCTACCGTGTCCACACCCGCATATCGCAAGAACAGATCTGTCAGCGCCGTACTGCCGCACAATCCCATCTGGGCATCAAAGACCCTGCGGATGGCTCTCTGGGCCAAAGCGCTGCCGCCCTGCATGGCATCTTCCATATAATCCCCGTAGACAAACTGCCGCCCGGTCTCATCGATGATCGCACCGTTCATCCCCGTTCCCGCACATAAGACCATCCCGTGGGAAATCCCTTTCACGGTATACAGGGCATTGATCATATCATTGCAGGCGGTCACACGTTCCAGATGCATTCTCCGGCGCAGGGCATCCTCCATTAACTTATCTTCCCCCGGCCAGTCGATGCCGGTAACTCCCGCCACCACAAGGGAAATGTCTTCCCGGCGGATGCCCGCCTGCGTCCATGCCGCTTCCCCCGCCTCTTCCATACGATCCAGCGCCAGCGGGACTCCGTGTTTTGGATAATAGGCGCCTTTGGCCACCGCTGTGCCGATGATTGTTCCATCCTCACACATGATGGCTGCCGCCGTCTTGGTTCCCCCCTGATCGATTCCCAAAAGATACCTCATAGTTGTCCTCCTTCTTGGTGAATAAAAAATTATCTAAAACTCTTGCGCTGTGTCTACATCCCTAAATCCATTCTCTTAATTTCTTTAATGCTCTTAATGACACTTAATAACTTAAGACTTAATGAATCTATTCCATTTTTTCCAATCCTTTATGTGTTTATCGATTCACATATTTTTCTCATATTAACCCATAAACGTCCCTTTTGTCAATCTTTCATTATAAAAAGAGATAAATTTTTACATTTTTACTTTTTCTATTGACTTCTTGTTACATTATGGTACACTTTAGATGTAAACTTTGTAACACACGATATACAGAATCAATTTTCTGTAACGTATATCGCAACACAGGGAGGCAGCCATGGCAACCATATCAGAGATCGCAAAAGAAGCGAACGTTTCCAGGACCCTGGTCTCCAGGGTCCTCAACAACAAAACAGGCGTCAGTCCCGAAAACCGGCAGAAGATCCTGGATGTCATGAAAAAGCACAACTATGTGCCAAACGGCCTGGCACGGGCGCTGGTGTTGCAGAAGACCATGACCATCGGCGTGGTCATGGACGACCTGTGCAATGACTTTTTCTTTGAGCTGATCTCCGGTCTGCAGGATGCCGGGGAAGAACACGATTATAATATGTTATTTT
>CAYUKT010000318.1:0-264 GCA_964445285.1 uncultured Bacteroides sp.
TCATTATAAAAATATGAAAATGTGCCTGGAAGCGGGAAAGCATGTATTATGTGAAAAAGCATTTACGGTAAATGCCAGGCAAGCTGAAGAAATTTTCAGATTAGCGAAGGAAAAAAATCTTTTGGTGACGGAAGCTATCTGGACGAGATATATGCCTTCGAGGAAGATGATAAAAGATCTTTTAGATGAGAAGGTTATTGGTGATGTCAGAAAATTAACTGCAAATCTGAATTATCATATTTGTGAAGTAGAGAGAATCATTAA
>CAYUKT010000318.1:274-3285 GCA_964445285.1 uncultured Bacteroides sp.
GAACTTGCTGGTGGAGCCTTGCTTGATGTGGGGGTATATCCGCTTAATTTTGCATGTATGAATTTTGGGGACCGTATTTCAGAGATTAAGTCTGCAGCTCAGTTGACGGATACAGGTGTGGATGGAGAAAATGTAATGACATTATTTTATGAAGATGGAAGAGTAGCTGTTCTGACTTCTGGAATTTATGGATTGTCGGACAGACAAGGAATCTTCTATGGTACCAAAGGATATATGGTGGTGGATAATGTCAATAATCCAAATGGCATAAAGGTGTATAATGAAGATAGAGAGTTAATACGTGATCTTGCAGTGCCGGAACAGATTAGTGGATATGAATATGAGATATTGGAGACTATAGAATGTATTAAAAATAAGAAGCTTGAATGTCCGTCAATGCCTCATGAGGATACTATTAGGATAATGCGTATTTTAGATGACTTGCGGGAGGAGTGGGGTGTAAAATATCCTGACGAGATAGAAAGTATATAAAAGAAAATTCTAATACCAGTAATTTTATGTAGATTCTCCGAAGATTTAGTGATATAATCGTAAACGGACAGCAAAAATGAGAATAGTTTTCGGAGAGAAACGTTTTGTCGTAACACAAAACGAAAGGTAAAAAGTATGGGAAGAATAATTGCAATCGCAAATCAAAAGGGCGGTGTTGGTAAGACAACGACAGCCATCAATTTATCTGCTTCACTGGCAGCTAAGGGAAAGAAAGTATTAGTGATCGATGCCGATCCGCAGGGTAACACCACCAGTGGATTCGGTGTAGAAAAAAATGATTTGGACAATACGATTTATGAATTGATTCTGAGTGAATGTTCTATCAATGAATGTATTTTACACGATGTGATACCCGGTGTTTCTGTCATACCGTCAAATGTGAATCTGGCAGCGGCAGAGATTGAACTGATTGGTGTTGATAAGAAAGAGTACATATTAAAAAATGAAATTGACTGGGTTAAGGACAAGTATGACTTTATCATGATTGATTGTCCTCCTTCACTGAATCTTCTGACCATCAATTCCATGACTACTGCGGATACGGTACTCGTTCCCATTCAGTGTGAGTATTATGCATTGGAAGGACTCAGCCAGTTAATTCATACGGTTAATCTTGTAAAAGAAAGATTGAACCCGGCGCTGGATATGGAAGGTGTTGTCTTTACCATGTATGATTCCAGGACGAATCTTTCCATGCAGGTAGTGGAAAATGTAAAGAATCATTTGAAACAGAATGTCTATAATACCGTAATACCCAGAAATATCAGATTAGCGGAAGCACCCAGTTATGGTATGCCCATTAATATGTATGATCCAAGATCTGCCGGTGCGGAAGCATATATGTTATTGGCGGATGAAGTGATCAATAGAAAGGACGTATAGTATGGCGGCAAAAGCAGCGAGGGGTTTAGGAAAAGGACTGGATTCGTTAATTCCGGCGGCGACTCCCAAGGCGGATTCTGTAAAAGCAACAGCAAAAGCAGAAGAAGGCGCGAAGGAAACTTTGGTCAAGATTACTATGGTAGAACCGAACAGGGAGCAGCCGAGAAAAAATTTTGATGAAGATGCCTTGCAGGAATTAGCTGATTCTATCAAACAGTTTGGTCTCATTCAGCCAATCCTGGTACAGGACAGAAAAACATATTATGAGATCATAGCCGGTGAGCGCCGTTGGCGGGCTGCCAAACTTGCGGGTTTAAAAGAAGTTCCGGTCATCATCCGTGATTATACGGAACAGGAGATTGTAGAGATTTCCCTGATTGAGAATATCCAGAGAGAAGATTTAAATCCGATTGAAGAGGCACAGGCTTATAAGAGACTTCTGACGGAGTTTAATCTGAAGCAGGATGAAGTGGCGGAACGTGTATCCAAGAGTAGGACAGCAGTCACTAATTCCATGCGGCTTTTAAAATTGTGTGATGAAGTACAGCAGATGATCATAGATGATATGATCTCTACCGGTCATGCCAGAGCACTGATCACGATTGAGGATCCGGAACAGCAGTATACCATTGCCCAGAGGGTTTTCGATGAAAAACTCAGTGTTCGTGAAGTGGAGAAGCTGGTCAAGGATTTGAATAAACCGCAAAAACCCAAGAAAGAAGTGGTGGAAGATAAGAGTCTGGAAATCATTTATCGGGATTTGGAAGAAAAATTAAAACAGGCTCTCAGTACAAAGGTATCTATCGCTTCTAAAGGAAACGGTGCGGGTAAACTGGAAATTGAATTTTATACGCATGATGATCTGGATAAGATAATTGAACTGTTGACTCATTAATAAGCAGCAGAAAGGCAAAGGATAAATGAATTATAATTTACTTAGCGAGATGGGGCTTGGAAATTTTGATCTGACATACTTGTTTATTGGTATGTTGACATTAATTATCATTCTGCTGATCATTATGATTACGCAGATGGTCAGATTAAGTAAATTGACCAAGAAATATAAGAAGTTCATGGGAGGTAAGAACGCTAAGAGTTTGGAAAAGGATATTGTGGGACTTTATGAAGATAATAAATTTTTAAAGACTTCCATGGAAAAAAATAGAAAAGATATTCAAACATTGTACAGGAAATTTGAAGGTGCTTTTCAGAAAGTTGGTATCGTAAAATATGATGCTTTTAACCAGATGGGCGGACAGCTCAGTTTTTCTTTAGCTTTGCTGGATGAAAATGATAATGGTTTCATCTTAAATTCTGTGCATAGTACGGAGGGTTGTTATTCTTATACTAAAGAGATCAAAGGCGGATTGTGTGAAATATCATTGGGGGATGAGGAAAAGCAGGCACTTGATATTGCTATGGATCTGTAAATAACAAACAGACAATATGGGATAGTATGAAAAATCACACTGATGTGCTGATTTTTCACACGCAAGTTTGTGCCGGAGCGTCACGAACTTTTTTGATGGCATAAGCAGCTTTTAAATTTACATCGACCTGTCGCATAAATTCTCCAGAATGGGGAGTAAACTGAAACTCTGTATTGTAGATGACAT
>CAYUKT010000319.1:0-3283 GCA_964445285.1 uncultured Bacteroides sp.
CACCAGCATCTCATTTCCACTGCCAAAAGTATCTTCCACAAATACAAACAGGAAATGCAGTCTCTCCTGCAGCACCTTCGTTTCCCGCTTATACTGTGCCACCTGTGCCTCAAACTTTTCCCGAATCAGCCCAAAGGCTTCCTGACCACTCTCCACGCCCGCTGTCAACAGCAGTTTCTCGCATTCATGTAAAAAGCCAATAATGGTACGGCTCTTTTTCTTTTCCTTCAAAGACAGGGCGCCGGCAGCAAACAGAGACTCATAAGCCTGTTGTCTGGCCTGGGCCTGCTTTGTCAGCATCGCCCCCAGCTCCCCGGCACTTCCATCCTCCGCTTTCGATCTCAGGGCTTTCAAGGGATTCATCAGCTCCTGCAGTATAACAGAAGTCTGCATATTCTCCCGGATTTCCTGCTGGATCTGGTCGATCAGCATTCCCATCAGGGACAGCCGTTCATCAAAACCGGCTTTTCTTGCCTTATCCTTGACCTGTTCATTGACTTTTCCGGTCAGTATATCTTCCACCCGATAATCATTCTGATACTTCTGATAAAGGTCGTAGTAAGCCGTAAATTCCCTGGCCACACGAGCGCTGCGCAGATACTGTCCCACCAGGCTCTCCTCTACGGCAAGCCCCTCCTCCTCATACAAAAGCAAAATCTGCGACAAATCTTCCCACCCTCTGGCCGTAACGTAATCTTTGCCCCGCACGGTGGTCTCCACTTGATAGAAATCCTCTTTCTTCATATCCAGATAATTTAAGATTGCCGTGTGGATGCCGCGCTCTTTGGCATATTCCCGCCAGATCTCATATTCGGCCTCCACCTCCAGAATCTTCATCCGGTCTAAAGTCACCACGTCAAACTCCCGCACAGACTTGTTATACTCCGGCGGGTTGCCGGCCGTCACGATCACCCAGCCCTCCGGCACACTGTGCCTGCCAAACACCTTATACTGCAAAAATTGCAGCATGGACGGCGCCAATGTCTCCGAGACACAGTTAATCTCATCCAGAAAAAGAATCCCTTCCTTGATGCCGCTTGCCGCCATCACATCATAAATCGAGGCGATAATCTCACTCATGGTATATTCCGACACATCATAAGATACCCCCTCGTACTCCTTATGGGTGATAAACGGAAGACCCAGCGCCGACTGTCTTGTATGATGCGTCATGGAATAGGACACCAACGCGATCCCCAGTTCCTGGGCAATCTGCTCCATGACCGCCGTCTTGCCGATTCCCGGCGCCCCAAGAAGAAACACCGGCCGCTGTCTGACTAACGGGATCCGGTACTCTCCTTCTTCATCTTTTTTGAGATATAGGGTAACTGTATCTTTAATGTAATTTTTCGCCTCTTTGATATTCATGTTATCGTTTGCCTCTCATCATTTTACATAATTTTGTCATACATTATCACTTTTCTTCCTCAAAAGCCTCAATCTCCTCGTCTTCCAGCACCAGCCGGATTGCCCACGGCGGCACTTTGGGCCGGTTCTCATCCTCATTTAAGAACACAAAGGCCACCTCATAATCCGGCATCCGCTCCGGATAAATCCCGTATCCGTCCGTAAAATAGATGAGGCCTTTCAAATCCTCAAACTCTCCGGCCTTCTGCAGCTTATCCACATAATCGAAAACAGGTCTGAAATCGGTGGAACCAAACCCGGTCAGCCTCCCCTATTCAATAAAGGCATCGAATTCTTCTTTACCCGTAATCTTTGTATCCTGCTGTATCTTGCTGTCACACTGGATGATATGGACATTGATCTTGGCAAAAAAGTTCTCGCTCTCCTGCATGATATTGTAAGTCTTCTGTAAGAATGCCTGCACAATCTTACCCCGGCAGGATGCGGAAGTATCGATGGCGATCACAAAGTCCTTGATCTTATTCGTGTCGCAGTATTCCAACGGCTCCACCAGGGGCATATTACCATAGGTCTTAAACCCGTACGTATAGTAAATATAGTCAAACTCCTCATCGTTCACCTGGATGGACTCACCCAGCACCATGAAACGCCGCAGAAAATCACTGTAATCATAGCGCTCCCTGGTGGCCTCCCCCAGATTTTCGGACATGCTCTCGGCATTGTTTTTCTCTTTACTGAAACTCTTTAAATCCGCCTTGATCCGCTCACTGATCTTGCGCCACTCAGCCTGGGATAATTCCAGTTGTTCTTTCCTGTCCCAATAAATGTGTTCATCATAATGGCAGAGTCTGCGCCACTCCCCCACTGCCTTCATGGAGGGCTCTTCAATCCTGAAATGCCGGTATATCTTCTCCGCCGTAAGACCGCCGGCCTGTTTACGCAAAAGTTCCAGCCTGCCCCGCAGAGTATCATCTGAAGACATCCTGACCAGGTGTATATCCATCTCTAAAATGGTGTTCTCCACCGCGATATCCGTAGCCAGATCCCAGTACTCCGGCCGCAGCTTATCCGTCTGAAATCCATGATAAAAAATGCAGTGCAGTAAGGTGTGCAGATAAAGCCTGGTCCCATACCCCGGTTCCGCCTCATACTGCCTTAAAAGAAGCGCCGGATCATAGTAAAGCCTTTCCCCGTCAAAGAGATGGGCGCCTGTGTGCTCCCTGCACTCCAGGGTAAGTCTGGCAAGAGCCGTATCCAGAAATCGCAGGTTGATCAAAAGCCCGTCATGGGAAAGCCTGAGAATTTCCGCCGCCAGCGTCCGTATCTTCTGTTGTCTGTCTGCCGCTTCTGCCATGCTCTATCATCCCTTTCCCGTCTTCCGCGTATATCCCGCCCGCCGACTATCCTCTCATCCACATCCATACCGCCGCCAGATACAAAATCAGCAAATGGGCCGGATAAAATATGTAAAAGAACCACTTGGAAAAGTTCCTGCCATGTTCCGTCCTTTTTCCATTATAAAAGAACAATACGGTGACACCCGCCGCCACAATCCCCAGACATCCCAGAACACCATGGAAAATCGATGCCGGCAGCCCATAATTTCCCCACATATAGTTCCTGGTGATGAACAGACAGTAGATCAGCGCGATCACACAATAGTGCCGCATCATTTTCTTTTTATCGCCCCAGTCCTCCGCCAGCAGATACACCAGAAGCGCCGCAAAGATCTGCCAGTCGCCGATGATCGTGACCAGTATGAGCATCCCGCAGACCACCCCGCGCCACCTGAGATCCTGTATTTTTTCCCGCGCCACAAGAATCAGGAAAGAACAGAATAAGGTATAAAACATATTCATGGTAAAGGGCAGCCCTGCCGTCCTCAGGCGCAGTGCCAGATAAAACGGCAGCTGGG
>CAYUKT010000320.1:0-3279 GCA_964445285.1 uncultured Bacteroides sp.
GGCCTCTCGGCGTGCCGTTTAAGAACCGATTCTGGATCAGATAAGGCTCATACACATCTTCAATCGTACCTGCATCCTACCCGATTGCCGCAGCTAACGTGTCAAGTCCTACCGGTCCCCCTTTAAATTTTTCTATCATCGTGAACAGAATGTTCCTGTCCACATGATCCAGTCCCATCTTGTCCACATCCATCAGATCCAGCGCCGTTTTAGCAATTTCTTCCGTGATCACACCATCATATTTGACCTGAGCAAAATCTCTCACCCGCTTCAGGATACGATTCGCAAGCCGGGGCGTCCCCCGGCTTCTTCTGGCCAGTTCCACAGCCCCCTTCTCATCAATCTCCACGCCTAGAATCCGGGCCGAATGGATGATGATGATTTTGAGTTCCGCTACCGTATAAAACTCCAGCCGATGAATCATGCCGAATCTGTCCCGCAAAGGTGCTGTGAGAAGTCCGGCCCTGGTGGTTGCGCCCACCAGCGTAAACCGCGGCAGATCCAGACGGATGGAACGGGCTGTGGCACCTTTGCCGATCATGATATCAATGGCATAATCCTCCATGGCCGGATATAGTACTTCCTCCACCTGCCTGTTCAGCCGGTGGATCTCATCCACAAACAAAAGATCCCCTTCCTGCAGATTGTTCAAAATCGCCGCCATCTCCCCCGGCTTCTCGATGGCCGGGCCGCTGGTGACCTTCATATGTACCCCCATCTCATTGGCGATGATCCCTGCAAGAGTGGTCTTGCCAAGGCCCGGCGGTCCATAGAACAGGACATGATCCAAAGCGTCTCCCCGCTGCTTCGCTGCCTCGATATATATCTTCAGATTATCCTTTACTTTTGTTTGACCAATATAGTCAACCAACGTCTGTGGACGAAGAGATCCTTCAATCTTCATATCTTCTTCCATCAGATTCGTTTCAATCATCCTGCCTGCCATAACCTACTGTCTCCATTTCAAATCCACAATAAAAATTCCGCAAAGCAAATTGATATGTTCGTCACTTCACGATATAATCATCCTATCACTAAAACATATATTTTAATGCCTGCTTCAGGATATCCTCCACCGTAATCCCTTCTTGTAGTTGCACCTTCTTGACAGCCGCCGTGGCATCCGATGCAGAATACCCCAATGCTACCAAAGCCTCAATAGCCTCCCGCTTCATCACATTGTCCGCGGTCTGGGCATCTGCAGACGTTCCCGCTTTACCAGCAGGCGCGCCGATTCCTCGCAAGGTGTCTTCCAGGGAAATTTTATCCCGCAAATCTAAGATGACACGCTCCGCCGTCTTAGCGCCAATCCCCGGTGCTTTCGCAATCGCCTTCGCATCTCCCGCCATCACGGCAAAACGCAGTGCATCCGCACTCATCACTGACAAAATAGCCAATCCGCCCTTCGGCCCGATTCCGCTCACCGTGATCAATTTCTTAAACACTTCCAGATCATCCCTGGTCAGAAACCCATAAAGAGAAAAGGCATCCTCCCGCACCAGCGTATAGGTATAAATCTTGACCTCACTGCCGATTCCCGGCAAAAGATCCGCCGTAGTCGTGGATACCTTCACATTATACCCTATTCCGCCGGCTTCGACCACCACAGAATCTTCCGTAATCTCTTCCAATGTGCCTTTTATGTATGCGTACATTTTTTATTTCCTCTTTTCTATTTCATTTTTATCTATCGTCCCCTTCAGCCCGTTTAAGGTATGGCAGAAGCTCCATCCCAAGGATTCCAAGAACCGCTCCTGTCACAACTCCTGCCACGATCAGGACCGGCAGATAATACAGGACTGCATAAGTTTCCACTACAAGGATTGCTACTACTGTCTGTCCAACATTATGAAATACACCGCCTAATACGCTCACCCCTGCCATGGAAAAACATCTGCACCTTTTCGCGATCACCATAGCCGTAAAACTGAAGACTGCTCCTGCCATTGCATATAAAATGGCAAACAAACTGCCAAACAAGAAACCAGATAAGACAATCCGAAGACAATTCACCAGCAAGGCGTCTCCTGCTCCGGTCATTGATGTCTTACCGCTGTATAGCAGCAATAGCACTATGAGATTGGGCAGCCCCAGCTTGATTCCAGGTATCCCGAAAGTAAACGGTATCAGCGACTCCACATAGGACAGAATCAAGGCAAGCGCCAGCAAAAAACCAAGTTTTGCCGTCCTTTTCATCACTTCACCATCCCGTCTGTCATTTCATCCTGCTCGCCTCCGGTAATCTCCACTGCCAGCCTGTGGGGCAGACAGATGATACTCTCTCCACCGCTCGTGACAGGTTTATGATGTACACAGATCTGGTCGCGGCAGTCAGCCGACACCATCTTCACCTCTCCTCCGGAAAGATACACAAGATTATAACTGCCGTCCGCAGATATATCCGGAACCTCTTCATATCTTATAGGTACCGCACCATCTTTTCCATAAGTAATCAGATAATATACACCGTTCCCACTGGTTCCCGCTGACTCTGTTTTCCCGGCAATACTATCCTCCAGTTGTACCGTCAGGATGATCTCGCCATTATAAGAAATCTGAAGCAAACGTCCCTTTTCACGACCCAAAAGAAGACACCCCGCCAAGATAAAAGCCGTCAAAAGACAGAGAATGATCAGCACCACATCCGCTATCTTTATATGCTGTTTAGTTTCTTCCATCTTCCTGTCCATATTGTTATCTTACCATAGTCGAACATATGTTTCAAGCATACATTCATACGCTTTACACAGATTGCTATATATCTACTTTCCTAATCGGATACAGAATCCAAAACCATATTTCCAAAACTCTGTCACCTTTTCACCCTCTGTTCATAAGATAAACCATAAACAACATTTGGAGGGCACTAACATGAGTGATTTAACAGCAACTCACTGCGGATGCAACAATACCAATACTGCAAATAATGGATGTGGATGTGGTTCCTGGATCTGGATCCTGATCCTTTTATCCTGCTGCGGTAACAATGATGGATGCGGATGCGGTAACGGTTTCTTCGGCAACAACGGCCTTTTTGGCGGTAACGATAACAACTGCTGTTCCTGGATCTGGATCCTGATCCTCTTATCCTGCTGCTGCGGTAACTAACCCGTCACGTTTCATCTTAACACTTCTTTAACACACATCTGGAAAATAGGCTCTAGCTCTATTTAGAGCCTATTTTTCTCTCATGTGTCATATACTGATAGAGAAAATACGGGCATCAGAAAGGCATATCCAATGACAAAACAAAATGAATAAGCGTACAATGTTATGACA
>CAYUKT010000321.1:0-3275 GCA_964445285.1 uncultured Bacteroides sp.
CACGCAGGATTGCCTCACGGCGCTCACGCTCCGCCTTCATCTGTTTCTCCATAGCATCCTGGATCGCTGCCGGCGGGATGATGTTCTTAAGCTCCACACGGTTTACCTTGATACCCCAGGGGTCCGTAGCGATATCGAGAGATGCACGCATCTTGGTATTGATGACTTCCCTGGATGTCAGGGTCTGGTCAAGTTCCATCTCACCGATGATATTACGAAGGGTGGTGGCCGTCAAGTTCTCGATCGCCATGATCGGGTTCTCCACACCATATGCAAACAGCTTCGGATCTGTAATCTGGAAAAACACCACCGTATCTATACGCATCGTAACATTATCTTTGGTGATCACGGGCTGGGGTGCAAAATCCACCACCTGCTCTTTTAAAATGACTCTCTTGGCCACTTTATCAATAAAGGGAACCTTCAGGTGCAGTCCCACAGACCAGGTCTGCTGGTATGCCCCCAATCTCTCCACAACATATGCATGTGCCTGGGGTACGATCTTGATGCAGGATAACAATATCATGACGATCAGGATCAATATTACCACTAATGCAATAATTCCACCCATTTTCTTCCTCCATTCCGAAGTATGTTTATACCTCTTTTCTCTCTTCCACAATTAATTTTACGCCATTGATGGCCAGGATTGTGGTCACCGTACCCACCGGCAGCCTCACACCGTCCACTCTGGTCCGCGCAGACCATTCCATGCCGCCCACATTGACCTGCCCAATGCCCTGCAGGTTATCAATCTCACTGATCACGATTGCCTGACGCCCCACCAGACTCTCCGCATTGGTACGGACTCTGTCTTTGTTAAAATATTTAACAGCCACAGGTCTGGTAAAGTACAAAAGAAGCGCGGATACCAGCAAAAACAGGATAATCTGCAAAGAAAGAGGTGCACCGATCAAGGACGCAATCGTTGCGATCAGGGCACCGCCCGCAAACCAGATTGTTGTGAGCCCCATTGTGAGAAGTTCTATGACTACCAGCGCAACCAAAATAGCCAGCCATATAACCGTCATACTCATATCCATGAAATATATCATGTACGCCCACTCCTTTCCCTGCCATAATTACGTTAACGTATTTATTCTACTATATTATCCCCAAAGTATCAAGAAATATCGACATATTACAACCTACCAGAACACCTGATGGTCGATAAGCAGTCCATCGTGATTGCCGGCCCGCCTGAAATGGGTCGCACCGCCCACATTCGTCTCGCCGTTAATCGCTGCCTGGGCCGCCTGATAACAGCTGTCCGGGATATTGCCGCCATAAACGCGCGCCACTTTACCGTTGATGGCCGGTGTAAACTGCCCGGAAGCATAAATAACACTCGATATCGTATTCGGATAAGCGGGACTCCTGACGCGGTTCATGACCACCGCACCCACAGCCAGCTTCCCTTCATAACTCTCGCTGCCTGCCTCACAATAGATCAAAGCCGCCAACAGTCTGGTATCATCACCACCCACCACAACTGCGCCCTGGTTAGCCGTCAACTTCGCTTTCCGCTCCGCTTCCTCACGTTTCTGGATCGCTACCATGGTCTCACCTTCATCAATATGGAAATCTATATCCACATATTCTGATAAGACATAACCAACCTCTTCCTCATATTTAACGCTGATCCACTCATCGTCTACCATCTCGATGATCTCTAACTCTTCATCCTCCGGTATAAAACCCATGACCTGCGCATCTGCATCGGGTTCTTCCCGCACACACAGAGCCTCTGTCTTGATCAGCACGATCAGATTGCCCACCTCATCGGCAAGTTCCTCGGCATCCTTTCCAAAAAGAAGATACTCATCACTGGCCCAGCCTACCAGATCGCCGCTGCGAAGCCTTGTCCAGCCATCCTTGCGCTCCAGGATCCTGCCGCCGCAATCCTTGTAAAGCAATCCCACTTTATCGGATTTCTCATCTGCCTCCGCACGTACATTCATCGCTACCTGTACATTGACCATAACCAGGTCAGACTCTTCCTCCGCCTGAGCGCCGTTTTTTTGTGACAATTCTGTCAGATTTCGGATCGCCTCCTCATCCGCAGAACCGGCTGACGGATCGAGAATCTTCGTAATCCCTGCGTTCAGGGAATCCAGATACTCTTTCCTGCTGGCTGCCTCTGCATCCACACGTGACACGCCCAATATACCCAGACCAAGAATAAGCCCGACAAGCAGAATCCCGTATCGCTTTCTGCCTCTCAGCATAAATGCTCCTCCATCCTCCCACAATAAGATTGTTACAAAATTGTTACAACTTAAGTATGGATAATTTTAGCAAAACACCTATTCTTTGTCAAGTTTACGCAGCATGTCCCCTTTTTATGCTACTTTTCTGCTACTATTCTGTTACTAAATCTTTACAATTTCTTGGTCTTTTCGACCGCCGAGATCAGGGCATCCATGACCGCCCCGCGGAATCCTCTTTCCTCCAGAACACGCACCCCTTCTATCGTAGTACCGCCGGGGGAACAGACCATATCTTTCAATTCGCCGGGATGTTTTCCTGTCTCCAGCACAAGCTTGGCGCTCCCATATACGGCCTGTGCCGCAAATTCATAAGCCATCTTCCGGGGCATGCCTGCCGCCACTCCCGCATCCCCCATGGCTTCAATCATCATAAAGACATAGGCCGGCGAGCTGCCGCCCACAGCGCCCACGGCATCAATCAGGCGCTCCGGCACAAAATCAGCCCTGCCGAAACTTTCCATCAGACGCAGGCTGTATTGCTTCTCCTCCTCCGAAACAGCCTCATTCATACAGATTCCTGTACAGCCTGCCCCCACCAGAGCAGGTGTATTAGGCATGCATCGAACCAGCTTCATCCTCCTGCCAAAGGTCTGTTCCAGCCATGCCAGGGTTTTGCCCGCCGCAATACTGACCACCAGCGTATCTTCCCGTACCACACTGCGGATTTCTTCTATGACTTCTTCCATGAACTGCGGTTTCACGGCCAGAATCAAAATCTCCACCTGTTCCGCCACCGTCCGGTTAGATTCTGTCACGGCAATCCCATACTCTTCCTGCACCGCCTCCAATGTCTTCTTCGTCTTTGCGGAACCGATAATATCCGCCGCCTGAACAATCTCCTTCTCCAGCATCCCGCCGATAATCGCTTTTGCCATGTTACCCAAGCCGATAAATCCAATTTTCATCGTTCGTTTTTTTCCTTTCTTTATATTATATTTATAGGTAATTGTGAAACTCATCTCAATGCTATTATAATTGTGCAAATAGCATAATTATAAGCAGACC
>CAYUKT010000322.1:0-2849 GCA_964445285.1 uncultured Bacteroides sp.
CCTGGTTGATGAAATCTTCCATCAGCATACCCACTTCATTGTCGGCAAAGGCTGTGATGACAGCGGTATTCATTTTGAAGCATTTGTGCAGACCGCGGATGACGTTGTACTCTCCGCCGCCTTCCCATGCCCTGAAAGATCTGGCGGTGCGGATCCGGCCCTCGCCGGGATCCAGCCGTAACATAACTTCTCCCAGAGACACGGCATCAAACTTACATTCTTTTTCCGGTTTCAAATTCAGATTCATATGTTATTTCCCTCCTGTTTGTCGATTCTGCTGTCTGTTTTATTCCTGGGGCTTTAGATCAAAGCCAAAGTAACGGATGGCATTGTTGTAGCAGATGCCCCTGACAATCTCGCCAAGCGTCTCGTAGTCATCCGGATATTCCCCGTTTTCCACCCAGGTGCCCAGCAGGTTGCAGAGGATCCTGCGGAAATAATCGTGTCTGGTATAGGAGAGGAAACTTCTGGAATCGGTCAGCATCCCCACGAAGCCAGACAGATTACCCAGATTGGCAAGGGAGATCATCTGATCCTGCATCCCTGTCTTGTGATCGTTGAACCACCATGCGGAACCCTGCTGGATCTTGGCAACGGCCGTGGAGTCCTGGAAGCAGCCGAGGATGGTACCGATGGCCTGGTTGTCATTGGGATTCAGGCTGTAGAGGATGGTCTTGGGAAGGTCGTCCGTGCAAGCCAGCGCATTTAAGTAATCCGCCATCTCGGAAGAGGGCGCGTAGTTATTGATGCAGTCGTAACCGGTGTCAGGCCCCATCTTGTTAAACTGCAGTACGTTGTTATCACGCTTACAGCCATAGTGGAGCTGCATTACCCAGCCGCGTTTCGCGTATTCTCTGCCCACAAAGAGCATGAACGCTGTCTTGAATTTTAGTTCTTCTTCGCGGGTGACAGCGTTACCGCCCATTCGTTTGCTAAAGATTGCCTCGATATCTTCTTTGGAGGCAGGCGCGTACATCACATATTCTAAGGCATGGTCGGAAACCGAACATCCCATGGAAGCAAAGAAGTCCATACGGACAGCCAGTGCCCGGCACAGATCTGCGAAGCTCTCAATCTTAATGCCAGATACCTCGGATAATGTGGCAAGATATTCGGGGAAGGTAACCTTTTCAATGTTCATGGCCTTGTCCGGACGCCATGCGGGAAGAACTTGTACATCGAAGGAAGCATCGTCAGCTATTTTCTGATGCCATTCCAGAGAATCCACCGGATCATCGGTGGTGCAGATCAGTGTCACATTTGACTGTTTGATCAGATTGCGGACGGACATGGAAGGAGCCGCCAGCTTCTCATTGCACAGATTCCATACTTCCTCCGCGGTCTTCTTATTTAATACGCCGTGATAGTCAAAATATTTCTGCAGTTCCAGGTGAGACCAGTGGAAGAGCGGATTGCCGATCGCCTTGCCCAGGCACTCGGCCCATTTGAAGAATTTCTCCTGATCGGATGCATCACCGGTTATGAAATGCTCATCCACGCCGCAGGAGCGCATAAAGCGCCATTTGTAATGATCGCCGCCCAGCCAGACCTGGGTGATGTTTTCAAACCGGCGATCCTCATAGATTTCCCTGGGGTTAATATGGCAGTGATAATCCAGGATCGGTGTGTCTGCTGCAAAGTCAAAATAGAGTTTCTGTGCAGCATCGTTGGAGAGTAAAAAGTTTTGGTCCATAAATGGTTTCATGTGTAGTACTCCTTTCTTGGTTTTTCTTAGAAACGGGTAGTGTCCCGTTTGATCAGTTTACCGGAAAAAACGACTTTCTGGGGCATTTCTTCCCCGGCTAATACATGGAGCAGTGTGTGCACCAGCTGGTGTGTGAGCGCTTCCAGACAGTTGTCCACGGAAGTGAGCGCCGGCGTGCAGCAGGTGGTGAGAATGGAATTGTTATAACCGATCACACTAATCTCTTCCGGGATGCGCAGTCCTTTTTGCTGTGCATATTTGATGCCGCCGGCAGCCAGTGCATCGTCCGAACCGATGATACCATGGAAGGTATGGCCATCATCTGCAGCCATCGTCACGAAATCAGCGATATTCTCAATGCTGTCCTGTGTCCCGTCATAGTAAAGGATATGCCGCATGGAGGAAGGAATGTCATTCTCGTCCAGGGCCTTTTGAAACCCGTTCAGCTTCCGGAGGCCGCTGTATGATTTGGAATTATACAGATACAGGATATCAGGGATGCCGGAACGAATCATGGAGGAAGCAGCTTCGTACATGGCGGCATAGTCATCGCATAGTGCGCTGTATACGTTCGGATGATCATAGGAGGCGTTTAAGAGCATGATCGGCATCTGGTCTGCGGCCTCACGGATATATGCGTTATCCAATTCGCTGGTGGCGATGAAATGGGAGCCTGCCAGAATGATGCTGTCCACTTTTTTGGAAAGGATCAGATGCAGGTAATCCTGACGGACGTCTTGGTTAAAACCGGTACAGCAAAGCAGGGATTCATAGCCGTTAGCCTGCAGTTCCTGCTGCAGCAGATAAACGGCTTTGGCGGTGTACAGATCGGAAGAATCCGCACAGAGAAGCCCCACGGTCTTGGAAGAGCGCAATCCCATGCCCCGCGCATATGCGTTCGGTATATAGCCGTATTTGTCGATGATATCCGTCACCTTCTGCCGGGTGGACGGACTGACATTGCCGCTGCCATTGATGACACGGGAGACGGTTGCAGTCGATACACCGGCTTTCTGGGAAATATCGTAGATGGTCATGGCCATTTTCAGTACCTGTCTCCTTTCTCCGCTTATCCGAGTTAGGTAATTGCGAAACTCTGTCAAGTATGTTGAATTTGCACAATTATAATAGCATTGAGATGAGT
>CAYUKT010000322.1:2859-3239 GCA_964445285.1 uncultured Bacteroides sp.
CGTTATTTCTCGTACATTCCACGAGAGCATCTAAGCAAGTAGATTTTAGAAATTTTAAGGAGCTGACCGATTTTTCGGTCGGCTCCTTTTTATGTGATGAGGAGATTTTTCCATTTATCCGAGTCCGCGAAGCGGATCTCGCAATCGAGCCTTGCTCGATTTGTTAATCTTGCGGAGCAAATTTACTTTTATGAAAACGCTTACATAAAATTGAGATTATTATAGCGAAAACCATGGCAAAAAGCAATGCCGGTACTGTGCTGGCGGGACAAAATATCAAAATCTTCCAACAATATCAAAAACTTACAGAAACACAGGGAAAATGGAAGAAAACAAGTGGCACGGCGTATTGACTTATGCATAAAAATATGAAATTATAA
>CAYUKT010000323.1:0-3227 GCA_964445285.1 uncultured Bacteroides sp.
ATGTAGAGAAATATAGGATCCATTATGAGAAAGCCACGCAGATGTATGAGTATACGGCGGCCTATATCACGAATCTGAACCTGGAGAAATTTCGCAGCAATTCCGAGCGTTACAGCGACCTGCTCAAGCGGTTTAAACTCTTTGAATCGACATCATTGATTGCCATACTTCTGGTGATGGCCAGCAACGTCTGCATCATCATCCGCTTTGTGGGCACCATCATCAGTCCTTTAAAGAAACTGGCCGGTTCGGCCAACGAGGTGGCGAAGGGAAACTTTGACATCGATCTTCTGCCGGTGGAGTCCGAAGATGAGGTGGGCGTTGTGACAGGCGCCTTCAACTCCATGGTGGTGAGTATCAGCCGGTACATTGAACGGATCAGGGAGAGCATGGAGGCCGAGCGGGCTTTAAAGGAGCGGGAACTTCTGATGGAGGGGCATTTGAAGGATGCCAGACTGAAATACCTGCAGGCCCAGATCAACCCTCATTTCCTGTTCAATACCTTAAATGCCGGGGCCCAGCTGGCCATGATGGAAGGGGCGGACAGGACATATGAATATGTGCAGAAGGTGGCGCAGTTTTACCGTTATAATATGAAGAAAAGTGAGGAGACCGTGACGATCGCGGATGAGATAGAGATGGTAGATTCCTATATCTATATCCTGAATGTCCGTTTCGCCGGCGATATCCATTATGAGAAACATATCGACCGGTCACTTCTTGCGGTGGAGATGCCGGGTATGATCTTACAGCCCATTGTGGAGAACTGCGTCAATCACGGGATTCATGAGATGGGCGGTGAAGGGATGATCAGCCTGTCACTTTATCATAAAGAGGGAAAAGTCTGCATCAGTGTGAAGGATAACGGTGTGGGTATGAGCGAGGAGACCATCCGTAAGGTCGTGAGCGGCACATACCGAGAAGAAAATATGGCGGCCGGATCGAATGGTATCGGTATGGATAACGTCATTTCCCGCATGAGGCTGTTTACAGGCAGTGAGGACGTAATGGTCATCAAAAGTGACGGAAAAGACAAAGGTACGGAAGTCTGCCTGTATCTGTTTATGAAAGATGCGCAGTCAGAGATGCCTGTGCAGGATTTGGACGAAACGCAAATGGCAGCCAAAATGCTGGGAGGAGGGGTAAGAGAAATATGAGCAGGGGAAACCGCTATAAGATCATGCTGGCGGATGATGAGGGAATTGTGATCGATTCCCTGAAATTTATCATAGAAAAAGAGTTTGGTGATACCTGTACGATCGAGTATGCCAAGACCGGCAGGAGTGTGATCGAGCTGGCAGAGACTTACCGGCCGGATATTGCCATCATGGATATCCAGATGCCGGGTATTAACGGGATAGAAGCCATGCGGGAGATTCGGGAGAACAATCACAATGTGATTTTTATTGTCATGTCTGCCTATGATAAATTTGATTATGCCAAAGAAGCCATTAAGCTGGGCGTTCTGGAATATATTACGAAACCTATGGAGAGGACCAGGATTATCTCTGTCCTCACCCGCGCCATGGAGCAGATTGATAAGGAAAGAGCCAAACGCAGCAACGACCTGATGATTCGGGAAAAGCTGGAGACCGTCATGCCCATCATTGAGAGCGGACTGGTCTACAACATGCTTTTTCAGGAACATTTCACGGAGGATATCGAGAATTATAAGAACCTGCTGGGCATTACCCAGGATCAGGCCTATATGCTGGCGGTGGTCTGCGGTGATTCCCAGGAAGGCAATCATATGACAAATGCCGTGGGAAGCAGTGTGAAGATGCAGGAACATGAGAAGGTGGTGCGGGAGTGTATCAAAGAGTATTATCCGGCTGCCATCCTCGGCACGGCCATGGCCAATAAACTGGCGGTGATGGTGCCCTGTGAGGAGCAGAGGATGACATACAATGAGCGCATTACCCTGATCGAGAAGTCCAGGGAACTTGTGCGGGAGATGCGAAAGAAGACGGATATCAGTTTCCGGATCGGCATCAGTTCGATCCAAAGTATAGAAGAAGCTAGAAATTCCTATCGGGAAGCTTTAAATGCGCTGATCATGACCACCGGCAGTGTGGCCCATGTGGACGATCTGCCCATCGGCTGTGATTATGAGGAGAGTTATCCTATTGATCTGGAAAAACGCCTCTTTGCGGAGGTGTCAAATGGAGAGACCAACCATGCGGCGGCCACGGCGGAGACTTATTTTGACCTGATCGCACAGGTTCATGGGGAATACCTGATGAATATACGGCTCAAGGTGTTGGAATTCGTGCTCTATGCGGAGCATCTTGCCTATACTTCCGGTGGGATGACCTATGAATTTCGGGCAAGGGCGGATTATCTGCCCACCGTGATGGGGATGGAAGATATCCCTTCCCTGCGGGCATGGTTTGTCGAAAAGATTGCCACAGCCAGCCATAATGTGAGTACTAAGGCTACAGAGAAATCCCTGAGCGTGATCGAGATGGCCAAAGAATATATGCAGAATAATTACAGCAGGGATATCTCCCTTGACGAAGTATCCCAGGAGGTCAATATCAGTCCTTATTATTTCAGTAAAATATTCAAGGAGGATACAGGGGAGGGATTTGTGGAATACCTGACGCGTATCCGGATTGATAAGGCCAAAGAGCTGCTGACGACCACAGAGTGTTCCATGAAAGAAATCTGTGCCATGGTGGGCTATGCGGATCCCAATTATTTCAGCAGATCTTTTAAGAAAAATGTGGGTGTGACACCCACGGAATACAAACAATTATAGATTTGTGTACTTAATTACGAATGATCATCTATATGACCGATTGGGACAGATGGACCGGACACGGAGGAATAAGGGATGAAACGATGGATCAGTTTCCTGCTGACGATGAGTCTGCTTCTTGGAGTGGGCGCCTGCGGCGCTGCGGAGGGCAGTAAGACGGGCGAAGCAGAGGAAGAAAAGAAAATACAGATTGGGCTGACCTTTGACTCCTTCGTCATTGAAAGATGGCAGAGGGACCGGGATGCGTTCGTGTCAGTGGCCAAGGAACTGGGGGCGGAAGTCAATGTACAGAATGCCAACGGCGATGTGGAGGAACAGAAGAGGCAGATTGAATACTTTATCCAGAAGGAGATGGATGTGATCGTTATCATTGCCATCGATCCGGAGGAACTCCGGGAGTCTGTGGCCAAGGCCAAAGATGCAGGGATTAAAGTGGTATCTTACGACCGCTTGATCGATGATGCGG
>CAYUKT010000324.1:0-3206 GCA_964445285.1 uncultured Bacteroides sp.
ATACTTTAATACTTGTGTTCACAAATTCATAATTCTCTTATTGATTTATGATTTTTCCTTCCCTATAATAGAAATAGTGTAGTTGGAACAGATATGAGAGTTTGTGCAAAAACTGTGACAGCAGAGAATATAGAGTATACAGGTATCAGGATAATAAGAAAGTGAGGATTCCTCATGGAAGATAATATGAACCAATATGATAACGGCGGCGGCCCAGGCCCGGGTGGTCCCGGCAATAGTGGCGGTTCGGGAGGGCCTAATGGGAGTGGAAACCACAATGGGAATGGCAGTGATCCCCGCAAACAGAGTTTGATCATGCTGGTGGTGGCGGCATTAGTCACACTGTTATGTATCAGCCTGTTTATGAAAATGCTGACAGGTGCGACCAATCAGGAGATTACTTACAATGAATTTGTAAAGATGGTGGAAGAAGGAAAAGTGGAGAAGGTTTCGGTGGGATCCGACCGGATTGAGATTTATCCGAAATCAGCCCAGACGAAATCCCCATTTTCTTACGGATATGGCATGAGCACCATCACCTATTATACCGGTAAGATGGAAGATGACGCTACGCTGGCCAAACGGCTGCTGGAACAAAATGTGGAGATGCATAAAGAGGTTTCGGACAGTTCCAGCGTGATCATGACGGTACTGCTTTATTATATTCTCCCGGTTCTTTTGATGTGGGGACTTTTGAGCCTGCTGTTTCGGCGAATGGGCGGCAAAGGCGGACCCATGGGTGTGGGTAAGAGTACTGCGAAGGCCTATGTACAGAAAGAAACGGGCATTACCTTTAAAGATGTGGCAGGCGAGGACGAGGCCAAAGAGTCCCTAGTGGAAGTGGTAGATTTCCTGCATAATCCGGGAAAATATTCCAAGATCGGTGCAAGACTGCCCAAGGGAGCGCTCCTGGTAGGCCCTCCCGGTACCGGTAAGACCCTGCTTGCCAAAGCGGTGGCGGGCGAAGCGCATGTGCCGTTCTTTTCCCTGTCAGGCTCGGATTTTATCGAATTATATGTGGGTGTGGGTGCATCCCGTGTCCGTGACCTGTTTAAGGAAGCTGAGAAAAATGCGCCCTGTATTGTGTTTATTGATGAGATTGATGCCATCGGCAGAAGCCGTGATACTAAGTATGGCGGCGGCAACGAGGAGCGGGAGCAGACTTTGAACCAGCTTCTTTCCGAGATGGACGGTTTTGATGGTAAGAAGGGTATTATTATTTTGGCGGCTACTAACAGGCCGGAGATTTTGGATAAGGCGCTTCTGCGTCCGGGACGATTTGACAGGCGTATCATTGTGGATAAGCCGGATTTAAAGGGACGTGTGGAAATTCTTAAAGTACACTCCAAAGATGTGTTGATGGATGATTCGGTGGATTTAAATGAGATTGCGCTGGCTACTTCCGGTGCCGTGGGCTCCGACCTGGCCAATATGATCAACGAGGCGGCCATCAATGCCGTAAAGATGGGCAGGGAGTATGTGAGCCAGAAGGACCTTTTTGACGCGGTAGAACAGTTACTGGTGGGCAAAGAGAAGAAAGACCGTATCATGAGCAAGGAGGAACGCAAGATAGTCTCCTACCATGAGGTGGGGCATGCATTGGTGAGTGCCCTGCAAAAGAATGCGGAGCCGGTACAAAAGATTACCATTGTCCCCCGGACGATGGGTGCCCTCGGTTATGTCATGCATGTGCCGGAGGAAGAAAAATATCTGGATACTGAGGCGGAACTGCGGGACAGACTGGTGGGACTCCTGGGTGGACGTGCGGCGGAGGAGATTGTGTTTGACACAGTGACTACCGGTGCGGCTAATGACATCGAACAGGCGACCAGTATTGCACGTAATATGATAACCCGGTTTGGTATGAGCAAGAAATTCGGTCTGATGGGATTGGCAACAGTGGAGAGCCAATATCTGGACGGCAGGGCGTCTTTGACCTGTTCGGATGTGACGGCGGCAGATATCGATACGGAAGTCATGAAGCTGCTGCATGACAGTTATAAGAAGGCCAAGAAGCTTCTGAAAGAAAATCGGGAGATCATGGATAAACTCGCGGCGTACCTGATAGAGAAAGAGACCATCACAGGTAAAGAATTTATGAAGATTTTCCGGAAAGAAAAAGGGCTTCCGGAACCGGTAGAGGAAGAGACCGAGAGGTTTAAGGATAAGAAGGAAGAGAAAGCGGCGGTGGAGGAGTCCGGGGATGTGTCAGGCAGGACAGCAGCGGGTCAACCGGCAGGAAACCTGCAGTCCGAAGGTCAGATGGCGGATGGTACACAGCCGGAGGGGCAGGCACCGGGGGAAGCGCCCCAGGCGCAGTACACGCCAGCCGATCAGCCAATAGGTAATCAGCAGGCGTATGGAGGGCAGACGCCGGACGGATATAATGAAAACGGCCAGCCGACAACACAGCAGGCTCCTTCCGGAAATCGAGGACTGTTTTCCCAGGCGCCGGACAGGACATCTGAAGAGGATAAGTGACAAACCATTATTCAGGGCAAAGTCTATGATTGACTTTGCCCTGTTTGTTCCAGTACAATTTATGATAGATAAGAGAAAGATCATAACTGACAGAAGGAAAATAAGATGTTTGATTTTGAAGAGGAACTGAAAAAGCTCCCTAACTCACCAGGCGTCTATCTGATGCATGACGGGAATGATACTATCATCTATGTGGGTAAGGCTGTGAACCTGCACAATCGTGTCCGCTCTTATTTTCGTAAGATTGTGGGAAGAGGCCCCCAGATCGACAAAATGGTGGAGCAGATCGCACGGTTTGAGTACATCGTGACAGATTCTGAATTAGAGGCGCTGGTACTGGAGAATAACCTCATTAAAGAATACAGTCCCAAGTATAACACCATGCTCAAGGATGATAAGACTTATCCTTATATAAAAGTGACCATGGGGGAGGAATTCCCGCGGATTCTTTTTTCACGGGAAATGAAAAAAGACCGGTCGAAATATTTTGGTCCCTATACCAGTGCGGCAGCGGTAAAGGATACCATTGATTTGATGAACAAGCTGTATCAGCTCAAGACCTGCAACCGGAAACTGCCGCGCGATATCGGCCTGGAACGACCCTGTCTGAATTATCATATCAAACAGTGCGCGGCACCCTGTCAGGGATACATCAGTAAGGCAGAATACAGGGAAAAGGTGGAACAGGCGCTGGACTTTCTGAATGGCAATTACAGGCCTATTTT
>CAYUKT010000325.1:0-3201 GCA_964445285.1 uncultured Bacteroides sp.
AAAATGATACTATATCTTTATAGCGATGAAGGGGATAAACACAAATGAGTATTATAAGCAGTAAAGATGTCAACGAGATTATCCGTAAGACACTTGGCATTATCAACAACAAGATCATGCAGCATGGCGAGGTTACAGGGTACATCTTATATAAGATGATGGAGTACGAGAATGCGTACACAGACCAGCACTATACCGAGCAGGAACTTGTGGATTATACGATGCTGGGTATCCTGCATGATATCGGCCTGTATAAGGAAGACAACGTCAAGAATGTGTCGGACTTTGAGACCAAGAATCTATGGCCTCATTCGATTTATGGTTTTCTGTTCCTGAAATACCTGTCTCCCATGGGGGATAAGGCAGAGATCGTGCTGTATCATCATCTGGACTACAATAGGCACAGCATGATACAGAGCCGCTATATGCATGTGATCGATCTGCTCAGTCTGGCGGACAAGATGGATACCTTTCTGCATCTCAAAGATGAAAAACTGGGACAGGATTATTTCAATAAATATCGTGATGTTAAGTTTTCCGGGGCTGCTATGGATCTTTTCCAGAAGGCTGAGAAGCGTTACGGGATCACAGAGAATCTGGTGAATGGTAAGTACAGGGAAGAACTGGATGTCCTGTTGGCCAAACGTGCCTTCTCCGAACAGTATAAGAGGGGCTTTCTGGAAATGCTGGTCTATACCATTGATTTCAGAAGCGAACATACGGTGATACATACACTGGCAACGGTAAATTTTGCGGAGCAGTTAGGCAGGCTGTCGAGAGTTTCCGGCAAAGACCTGCGTGATCTTCACTATGGGGCGCTACTCCACGATCTGGGCAAGATCGCGATTCCTTTGAATATCCTAGAATCCACGGGACGTCTGAGTGATGATGAGATGAAGATTATGAAGGCGCATGTGCGCATTACGGAGATGATCCTGGAGGGTGTTGTGGATGATGCTGTGCTGCAGATCGCGGTCAGACATCATGAGAAACTGGATGGGACAGGATACCACAAGGGGTTGAGCGCGGCGGACCTTACTTTGCCGCAGCAGATCATTGCGGTGGCGGATATCCTGAGCGCCCTGTACGGCAAGCGCAGTTACAAGGAAGCTTTCAGCAAGGAAAAGATACTGGATATCATGAATTCCGATGCGGACCGCGGCAAGATCAATCGCAATGTGGTCACCAGCCTGGAACGTAATTATGATAACATTATCAAAGAATTTGAAAAGGAAAAAGAGAACACCATAGGGTTGTATTTGAAGATCAAGGAACAGTATGCGATTATGATCGAGCGGTTTAAGCAGTTTGACTGAGCCGGCTGTATAACAATGTGGCAAAGCCGGTCAGACAGCGGTATGACTGAGTGCTGATCGTGATGAAAAAGGAGGCAGGAATGGAACAGGCAAAAGTTTATTTTACATCATTTAAAGCGACCGAACATGAAAATTTATTACAGAAGCTGCACCGGCTGATGAAAACGGCAGGATTTGAGACCATTGATTTTACGGATAAATATGCGGCGATTAAAATTCATTTCGGCGAGTATGGCAATCTGGCTTTTCTGCGTCCCAACTATGCGAAAGTGGTGGCGGATTATGTGAAAGAATTAGGTGGCAAACCCTATCTGACGGACTGTAATACACTCTATGTGGGAAGCCGTAAAAATGCCCTCGATCATCTGGAAACTGCCTATGTGAATGGATTTTCCCCCTATCAGACAGGATGCCATGTGATCATTGGCGATGGCCTGAAAGGAACGGATGAGACGATCGTGCCCATTAATGGGGAGTACGTGAAAGAAGCAAAGATCGGACATGCCATTATGGATGCGGATGTGTTTATTACTTTGACGCATTTTAAAGGACATGAGATGGCTGGGTTTGGCGGGACGCTTAAGAATATCGGCATGGGGTGCGGTTCCCGGGCCGGTAAGATGGAGCAGCACTGTGATGGGAAACCCAGTGTGGATCAGAGTATTTGTGTAGGCTGTGGCGCCTGCGACAGGATCTGCGCCCACGGAGCGCCGCAGATTGCGGGCGGTAAGGCCAAGATTGACCATGATAAATGTGTGGGCTGCGGCAGATGTCTGGCAGTGTGTCCGAAAGATGCGATTGCGGCGGATTTTGTGGATTCCATAGCGGTTCTTAATTATAAGATGGCGGAGTATTCCCTGGCAGTGTGCAAAGACAGACCCTGTTTCCACGTTTCATTGATCTGTGACGTGTCGCCCAACTGCGACTGCCATGCAGAAAACGATATTCCGATTATTCCTAATATCGGTATGCTGGCTTCCTTTGATCCGGTGGCCTTGGATCAGGCCTGTGCAGACTTGTGTAATCAGGCGGCGCCTGTGGCGGACAGTATTCTGGGAGAGAATATCAGGAAAAACGGCAGCGAGGAAAAACATGATCATTTCCACATGACCCATCCGGATACGGAGTGGAGATTCTGTATTGCGCATGCGGTCAAGATTGGTCTGGGAACTGATCAGTATGAGCTGATTAAAATTTGAAAATGAGAATCGACCCTGAGGCGGCCCCGTAAGAGGCCGTTTCACAGTTTATGACAGAAATTTTCCTGTTTATACCACAATACTTCAGGCGGACCATATTTTTTCCGAAATAATAAATGAGAATACAGACGGAAAGGTGGTCGTATAGATGAACATTTCGTGGGATATGACAGGGGGATTATTACGGCGGATGGGAAGCGCCGGTATGTTAAAGAGCACCCGGGATAGATTGGAGCGGCAGGAACAGACGCAGAAGCAGGTAGATTACTTTGAACAGAAAAAAGATAACCTGAAAAATATCAAGTGTGGAAGTGTGGAGGAGATTGCCGAGAAGCTGAATATGCTGCACACTTACGAGGATCAGATCGCGGCTGCCAAAGCGGCCTATAACAGTGAACAGATGTGGCATATTTTGGATGAGTCCACAGAGCGGGGTGAAAAGATTGCTGAAGCCGCGGAAAAGACAAAGCCCAAGACGCCGGAAGAAAGACAGGAAGAAATGGTGGAAGAGGCGCTTGGTATCGAAGGTTCGGACGGCATGCTGGAAGAGATTCTGGATGAGGTAGAGGAACTGACGGAAGAATTGACAGAGAATCTGACAGAAGAACTGACCGGAGATGTGACAGAAGAAGTTACGGAAGAACTGACCGGGGATGCGGTAGAAGAGATTACGGAAGAACTGACGG
>CAYUKT010000326.1:0-3192 GCA_964445285.1 uncultured Bacteroides sp.
TGCGTTGATGTTTTTTAAACCAGTTAAGGAGGCAGAAATGTATTTTTTAGACAAGAGAGTGAATGTCATCTGTGAGGAATTAAAGAAATTAAAGGTAAAGCAGAAGTTTACCATTGATCAGTGGGACTATAAGGAAGGGAATTTCTTCCATCCTGCGGATGCAGAGGCGGACAGCATACCGTGGCAGACATTTGACTGCCGGAATATGCACTGGTATGGGAAGGACCGCCATTATTGGTTTAAGACCGTCTACCGGGTGCCGGAGGAACTGGACGGTAAGAGGATGTGGCTTCATGTGGGTACCCAGATTGATGAGTGGGACGATGCCAAGAACCCGCAGTTTCTCCTGTTTGTGAACGGGGAGGCGGTGCAGGGCATTGACATGAATCACCGTGATGTATTTCTGTGCCCGTCTGCGAAGGCAGGGGAAGAGATGACCTTGGAACTGCAGGCTTACAGCGGTACTTTGCATACGGAGTTTAATCTGATCACTCAGATGCGGGAGGTTGATCACCGCATCGAGAAACTTTATTATGACTTGTGGGTGCCGTTGATGGCCTTTTCCAGAATGGAGGAAGATGATAAGAACCGCAAGGACATTCAGGAGATTTTGAATACCACGATCAATTTCCTGGATCTTCGTACGCCCTATTCGGAGGAGTTTTATAGGACCCTGGAAGAGGCTTGTGCCTATATTGACCAGGCGCTGTATTCTGATATGGCGGGTTATGCGGATGTGATCGCCACCTGTATCGGCCATACCCACATCGATGTGGCATGGTGGTGGACGGTGGAACAGACCAGGGAAAAAGTGGGCCGCAGTTTTGCTACAGTATTGAAGTTGATGGAGGAATACCCCAATTATAAATTCATGTCCAGCCAGCCTCAGCTGTATGCGTTCCTGAAAGCACGCTATCCGGAACTCTATGAGAAGGCGAAGGAGAAGATTCGGGAAGGACGCTGGGAAGCAGAGGGCGGCATGTGGCTGGAAGCCGACTGCAATCTGACTTCCGGGGAATCCCTGGTGAGACAGTTCATGCACGGCAAGAGATTCTTCCAGGAAGAGTTCGGGGTGGATAATAAGGTTTTGTGGCTGCCGGATGTGTTCGGATATTCCGGGGCATTGCCGCAGATCATGAAAAAGTGCGGCATTGAATATTTCATGACCACGAAGCTTGCCTGGAACCAGTTTAATAAGATTCCTTATGATACCATGATGTGGCGCGGCATTGACGGTTCCGAGGTGCTGACCCATCTGATCACCACCTTGGGCGTCAGCCAGCCGATCAAGGATTACTTTACGACTTACAATGGGATGCTCCATCCGGATGCTATCATGGGCGGCTGGATGCGTTACCAGAATAAGGATATCAACAATGATATCCTGGTGTCCTATGGTTATGGGGATGGCGGCGGCGGTCCTACCAGGGAGATGCTGGAGACTTCTCTTCGTATGGAAAAAGGCATCAAAGGGATTCCCAAAGTACGGCAGGCCTTTGCCCGAACATACTTTGAGGAACTGAAAGAGCGGGTCAAAGACAATAAGAGGCTTCCGGTATGGGAAGGAGAGCTCTATTTTGAGTATCACAGGGGAACCCTCACTTCCATGGCCAGAAATAAACGTTCCAACCGTAAATCGGAACTGGGGCTGATGGAATTGGAACTTCTGAGTGTCCTGACGGCCCGGGAGATGGGATATCCGGCAGAAGAACTGGATGCCATGTGGAAGCTGGTGCTGTTAAATCAGTTCCATGATACCTTGCCGGGATCTGCCATCCATGAAGTGTACGAGGTGACGAAGAGGGAATATGCACAGCTTGCCGAGCAGCTTACCAGGATGAGCGATGAGCGCAGGCACGCCCTTGCCGGAACCGGGGAGGCAATCACGGTCTTTAATCCCATTGGCAGGGTGCGAGAGGACGTTGTGGAACTCGGCGACTTTGCGGGCAATGCCCTTACGGACGGGGAAGGCAATGTGTATCCGGTACAGAAGACCAGGGAAGGCAGCATCGCTTATGTAAAGAACCTGCCGTCAAAAGGCTATCAGTCGTTTGCGGTGTTTGATGCCGGACAGGAAGAAAAGCCTTTCCGCTTAAATGGCGACAGAGAGCTGGAAACACCTTTTTATACCGTAAAATTTAACGAGGGCGGAATGTTTACGAGCCTCTATGATAAGGAAAATGACAGGGAGGTGATACAGCCCGGTGAACAGGCCAACCTGCTGCGGATGTACGAGGATAAGCCGATTTACTTCGATAACTGGGACATTGATATCTATTATACCGAGAAATTCTGGGATGTAGATCAGATCACGCGCATGGAATGGACGGAGATGGGACCGGTGCGTGCGGTGCTGGAGATTGACAGGAAGGCTTCCAATTCCACATTCAGTCAGAAGATTATCTTCTATGCGAAGAGCCGCAGGATTGATTTCGTCACCCATGTGGACTGGAAGGAGCATCAGACCTTATTGAAGGTGCATTTTCCGGTGGCGGTGCATACGGATGAAGCGGCCTTTGATATCCAGTTCGGCAGCCTGACCAGGAAAACTCATCAGAATACCAGCTGGGATGTGGCGCGTTTTGAGAGCTGCGGACAGAAATGGATGGACCTTTCGGAAGGTCATTACGGAGTTTCCCTGTTAAATGACTGTAAGTATGGACATTCCGTTAAGGATTCCAATATGGCGTTGACACTGATCAAGTCCGGCACAGAGCCGAACCCGGTGGCGGATCAGGAAGAACATGATTTTACCTATGCGATCTATCCCCATGCGGAAGGCTGGCGGGCAGCGGGCACGGTGGATGAGGCTTATAAGTTGAACCAGCCGTTGACAGCGTTGACGGGTACACAGGGCGGCAGGAGCTTTTCTTATGCTTCGGTGGCACATGACAATGTTGTCATTGAGACCATTAAGCAGGCTGAGAATGGAGAGGGTGTTGTGATCCGCATGTATGAATCGGAGAATTCCTATACGAAGACAAAACTGACGGTCAACACAGCGTTTGGGAAAGCGTATATCTGTAACTTGTTGGAAGAGACTGAGAGTGAAGCGGCCGTGTCCGGCAACAGCATTGAAGTTGTATTGAAACCTTATGAAGTGGTGACGGTGCTTCTGAGATAAACTATGTGACAGAGAATGGAATGAAAAGAGCTGGCGATGAATGCGCCGGCTCTTTTGATGGTACTGGG
>CAYUKT010000327.1:0-3191 GCA_964445285.1 uncultured Bacteroides sp.
TGCCATATATGTGAATCAGTGGTATACATGGATACTGGAAACGCAATAAAATCGTTTCTTAAGAATTTCAACGTAGACATTCTCTCTCAATGTCTACGCTTTTTTGTCTCACGAGCAAATATGTCCGCTTTATGATCAAGCGAATAAGACATATAAACTGAAAGAGAATAGAAACAGGAGGAGATAGGAATGGTAGAAATCATTAGCAAAGTTAACAATGCCGTGAACGGTTTTGTCTGGGGCATACCCATGTTGATACTGCTCATCGGTACAGGTATCCTGATGACCATCTTAACCAAGTTCTTCCAGCTGTCCCACATGGGGCACTGGTTTAAGAACACCATCGGCGGTATCTTTAAGGACAAACACATTACCAGACATACGGAAAAGGATGATCAATCCATTTCCCAGTTCCAGTCCCTATGTACGGCGCTTGCAGCCACAATCGGCACAGGTAATATCGTAGGTGTGGCCAGCGCGCTGGTTGCAGGAGGACCGGGAGCCATCTTCTGGATGTGGATCGTGGCGTTCTTCGGTATGATGACCAACTATTCGGAGAATGTGCTTGGTATTTACTATCGGCGTAAGAATGAAAAGAACGAGTGGTGCGGCGGCGCAATGTATTATCTGAAAGACGGTCTCGGCGCTTACAAAGGCTGTAAACGGGTCGGCGCTATATTGGCAGTGCTGTTCTCCATTTTCTGCCTGCTTGCATCCTTCGGCATTGGCAATATGAGCCAGGTAAATTCCATCTCCATCAATATGAATTCTGCTTTCGGGATACCTGCAATGGTAGTCGGTATCGTGCTGGCAGTACTGGCTGCGCTGGTCATTTTGGGCGGTCTTAAGAGAATTGCCTCCGTTACGGAAAAGCTGGTTCCTTTTATGGCTATCCTCTACATAGCCGGTGCCCTGATCATTTTCATCATGAATATTGGGCAGTGCGGCGCCATATTTTCCGCTATTTTTAAGGGTGCTTTCGGTCTGCGGGCCGTGGGCGGCGGTATCGTTGGTTCCGGCATCAAACTGGCTATTACCTGGGGTATGAAGCGCGGTGTATTCTCCAACGAAGCCGGTCTTGGTTCTTCTGTCATGGTCCACTCTAATTCTAATGTGAAGGAGCCTGTGCGTCAGGGTATGTGGGGTATCTTCGAGGTATTTGCAGACACCATTGTGGTCTGTACACTGACCGCTTTTGCGGTACTCTCTTCCGGTCTGGTGGATCTGGAGACCGGTGCGGTACTGAGTACTTCGGAAGGTTCCGCCCTGGTAGGGGAAGCATTCTCCACCGTATTTGGCAAGGCCGGCCCGGCTTTCATCGCCCTTGCAATTTTGTTATTTGCCTTTTCCACAGTGCTCGGCTGGAGCCATTACGGTTCTAAGGCGTGGGAATATTTGTTTAACACGAAATCGATTATCATTTATAAGATCGTATTCATTGTGATGATCTATGAAGGCGCTGTGATGAAACAGAATCTTGCCTGGGATCTCTCGGACACTTTTAATGGTCTGATGGCAATTCCAAACCTGATCGGTGTCTTAAGTCTCTCTCCGGTGGTTCTGAAGATCACGAGAAACTATGTAGCGCGCAACATCAAAAAAGAAGATGTAAAACCAATCCTGTCTGTGTTCCCGGATATCGAGGAAGCGCAGATCAAGGAGCTGAAAGAAAAACCGGAAAATTAATCAAAAACATACAAAAGGAGCTGTGGATTTATACCAGCTCCTTCCCTCTTTTATATTTCTCTGCCTTTTTTACAAAATTCTCTGCAAAAAGAGGATTTGACGGATAATAAAGATGTGGAAATCCCAGCCAGTAACTTTCTCCTACAATCACACAGGAATACTCTTTGCCTGTAACTGGCTTCACAGCGATGCAGTTTTCTCCATTATTACTGCTGTCAAAATAATGAAACTCATGCCCTCTTATAAATTCTCCTTCCGGTATAAACTCGCTTTGTTTTTCCATTATCTCTATATAACCGAAACGTACTAATTTCCCTTTATATTCACAGGCTGCCGGAACCACTCCAACCATTGCGTAACTTACCCCATCTTTATCTATAATTGCATCATGCAGGTACATAAAGCCGCCACACTCTGCCACAATAGGCATTCTTTTATCAAATGCCTGCTTAACTGCATTTTTCATACTGACATTCTGACTCAGCACATTTACATACAATTCCGGATAACCACCTCCAATTAACAGGGCATCACAATGATCCGGCAGTTTCGTATCATGTAAAGGAGAGAAATATGTAATCTCTGCTCCCTTTTCCCGTAGCATGATCAAATTGTCTTCATAATAAAAGCAAAAGGCTTCATCTTTTGCAACCGCTATCACAGGTTTGCCGCTTTCTTTCTCCTCAAAGCAACTATCTGCGTTCACTCCCTTAGGCGTATCCCTTAATGCACTTGCCTGTCCTGCGATATGCTTTATCATATCTACATCCACAGTTTTTTCCAATTCTTCTGAAACGAATTGCAGCTGCTCCTGTATATCTGCTAATTCATTTGGCATTACAAGACCTAAATGCCTGCTTTCTATACAACTCTCTTTCTGATCGGAGAAATATCCTAACACACTTATACTTAATTCATCTTCTATTAGAGGTTTTATAATTTCATAATAAGATCTTGACATCTTATTTAAGATTACTCCTTTGATAAGATGTTCCTTATCATAGGCCAGAAACCCTGCGATCATAGCTATTACAGAACGTCCCATACCTTTTGCATCTATCACTAATATAACCGGTGTTTCCGTCACTTTTGCTAAATGATAGGACGAACCTTCTTCTCTGATTCCTCCAAGCCCATCAAAAATTCCCATCACACCTTCCATTACCGCAAAGTCCTTTTCGGTTCTGTTTTTAAGAAAAAGTTCTCTGGTTACATCTGCTCTGGTAAAAAAAGTGTCTAAATTCTTTGAAGGGATACCAATTACCTTTTCATGGAACATTGGATCAATATAATCCGGTCCGCATTTATAAGAAACTACCTGTTCCCCTCTATTTTTCAATGCCTTTAGCAGGGCGCAGGTAATGGTAGTTTTGCCGCTGCCGCTTTTGGGTGCGGCAATCATAATTCGGTAAAGCTTCATATCCGGACTCACTCCTCCCGAAACTTAAAGGCACAGATCCATACCGGGTTTTCTGCCTGCATTAAATGATACTTTCCTGCTTCTT
>CAYUKT010000328.1:0-3186 GCA_964445285.1 uncultured Bacteroides sp.
GATAAAATCCCCGTCATAGGCAAACATCACATTTTTTCCATAATATCGGGTCAGACAGGTCAGATATTCTTTTACACATCCTTTCCCAAAATACGTCTTTGTAGAATTCTCGTAAATAAAATTGTTCATAACCATACCTTCCCTATCCGTGCCGCATTATCGTCTGCAAGTTCCTGATGCTTTTCTTAAGCATAAAATAAACGAGGCTTCTGTAGAAGTCTCGTTTCGTTCACCAGTATATACTTTTGGGTTACATCTATGCTCCAACCCTATTATAGAGCCCTCTGTATCGCCGACAGAAAACTCTTTACTGCGGCCGAAGGCTCAGGGGAATGCAGCAGACCATAGGGAATGGAATAATCCCACTCCACAGGTATTATCTTTAATAGCGGATGAACATTATCCCACGCCTGAACAGCCATCAGCACATAGTTTCCGTTCTCACAACGGTTGAACACGTCCACACTGTAAAATTCAAAATCCACAATATGTATCTGACTGTGATTCTGCCAGATATCGTCACGGAGTCTGTCCACATAGTGGCTCCAGTCGCGATGCATCAGCAACAGGTTTTCTCCATACAGATCCTGTATGGTCAGCCTTTTCTTATCTGCAAGACGGTGATGGATGGACACCGCACAGCACAAAGGCTGCCTGAAAAGTTCAAATCCGGCACACTGCCGCAGATTCAACATCGTTTCGTCAAAGATGCCCGCCACCACATCAATATTCTGGCCCAGATTTTTCAGTATTTCCCTTGCATTTTCCTGTGTATTTTCAAAGGGAACGAGCTTAAATTTAATCTCCGGACATAACGCATGTATCTTTGGCCAAAGTTCCACAAGAACCTGTGCCGGAGTCATAGGGGAAGTACCGATCCGTATGATATTGGTGTTCTCCTGCATGGCATTTTGGGCCCGTATCACGGAATCCTTACAGTATTGGATAATATATTTTGTATCTTTATATAAGGAATTTCCTGCCTTCGTCAGGGAAAGCCCTCTATGCGTTCTGTCAAAAAGCTGTACTCCCAAGTCCGCTTCTAACAGATTGATCTGCTTCAGGACCGCCGTTGGGGTAATAAATGCCTGCTCTGCCGCCTTGTTAAAGCTTCCGGCATCCGCCACACGGATAAATGTTTCCAGTTGGGGGTTGTACATCATCTCACTGCCTTTCTTTCCGTATTTTGTGGACATCTAAATTTATTATAGTATATGGCGCTTCATGAAAGCAATATATTCGTACATAAATGAATTCCTATGTCAAGCGCATTGCCACAGCTTATGTGTTGCAAAGCATTTTTACTTTTACTATAATGTAAATGCGGTTCTTCGCTACGGCTATGACGCTGAAAGTCATCACAGAAAGGGATATTCATGACAGAACAATATAAAATTTTTGAGGCCTGCCTGACAGGCACCGACAGGGGAAATCCATATAAAGACATCTGGCTAAAAGCTGATTTCATAAATGACTCAGAAATAATAGAAGTAAATGGATTTTATTGTGGAAACGGCAATTATAAAATCCGCTTTATGCCTGCGAAACCAGGCACATGGACTGCCGTCACACAATCCAATGATCCTCTGTTAGATCATATCTCATTAAAATGCGAGTGTATATCGGCAAAGGAGGGAAACCACGGCCGGGTACTGCCCATGAATGAAGTATTTCCGCAAAATGCGTTATCCGAAGAAAATAAATTCCATTTTGCCTATGAGGACGGCACACGATTCCAGCCATTCGGAACCACATGTTACGCCTGGATCCATCAACCCGATGAAATCCAGGAGCAGACATTGGAGACCCTGAAAGATTCTCCTTTTAACAAAATAAGGATGTGTATCTTTCCCAAGTTTTACACTTACAACACCACTAATCCGCAGTATTATGCTTTTGCGGGAAGCGAGGAAGAGGGTTTTGATCTTACGCGTTTTAATCCCCTGTTCTGGGACAATCTGGAGAACCGTATCCGCCAGCTGGATGCATTGGGCATCGAGGCAGATATCATTCTGATGCACCCCTATGACCGATGGGGCTTCTCCAAGATGGACCAAGACACCGATGTATTTTATTTGAAATATGCGGCAGACCGTCTATGCCATTTTAAAAATATATGGTGGTCAATGGCCAATGAGTTTGATCTGCTGCCTTGGAAATCCGTGGAGGACTGGGAACTATTTGCACGTGTCATTATGCGCAGAGACTCTTATGGACATCTTCGCTCTATCCATAATTGCATGAAGCTGTATGATCATACCCGTTCCTGGATTACCCACGTCAGTATTCAGCGCGTGGATGTCTACAAAACAGCCGAGACCGTTAGCGAATGGCGGCAGCAATATCAGAAGCCCATTGTGGTGGACGAATGCTCCTACGAAGGAAATATTAACTTCGGATGGGGAAATATCGCCGGCGAGGAACTGACAAGACGGTTCTGGGAAGGCTGCATCCGCGGCGGATATCTTACCCACGGCGAAGTCTATATCCAATATGATCAGATCTGGTGGTCGCATGGCGGAACCCTGCATGGCACATGCCCGGAACGGATCGCCTTCTTAAAAAAGATTATGGCTGATACGCCCGCGGGAGCTTCTCCGCTCAAGCTTACACCCCAAAACCATATGGCTAACTGGGATGTTCCCTGCCTGTGCAAGGAAGATGACAGATCTTATTATTTATATTATTTTGGATTTTCCAAACCTGCTTTCCGCACTTATGAATTGGCAGAGAGCTGTGCCTATGAGATTGAACTGATCGATACCTGGGACATGACCATCTGCAGACTGCCAGGCATTTATTCCGGAAGTATTCGGATTGCCATGCCGGAAAAACAGTATATGGCTGTCCGCATGAAAAGAGTGGATTTCGTGCCGGATTAAAATAATGGAAAGGAATCATAAAAATGAAAACACAGGCAGAATTACGGACACAGTTAAGACAGATCGACCACAAAGGCTATAAAGCCTACAAAGTCCTGGAGGGAGAATATGATTTCGGCGTCTATCGCCTCTGTATCGACCATGTGCAGGGCGATCCTTTTGCAACTCCATCCCGGGTACGGATCGTCTATCGGAATCAGGGAAATATACCACGGCAGTATTTTGAAAACAAACACAGGCAGACAGCGGTGGAAGATTATCTGCTGAGACGCCTGCACCGTTTCCTGCGCGGCGGCGAAGGCCG
>CAYUKT010000329.1:0-3185 GCA_964445285.1 uncultured Bacteroides sp.
AGATTTTCTGAAATGTAAGAATGTTTGATTTTACGGATTATTGTTATCTAGAAATTGTTATGCTTTGCATGTATTATAAACGGAATATTATCAATTGTCAAGTACACTTTCCAAAATTTCTGACTGTCTGCACCACCTTCTTGGCTTCCTGTGGCGTACAAAATAACCTTGCCGATACTTCCAGTGCAATATCCGTAATTTCGGCATTTCGAAGGTAAAACTCTACTTTGGCAGGAGAGAATGTATCGAATTCCCCATTTTGGAAAGCAATGACCAGCTCATTCAGTTTTCGGAAGTATTCCATCAATGCATCAAACGCCTGTATCCGGTCAATGATACTGCTGCCGTAAGCCTCCTGTTCCAATTCGCATACTGCAATTACCTGCATAGACAGTTTTAACTCTCCCGTAATGTCAGAGGCTTCCATCAGCACATCCGGACGCTTTTCAAGACACGATAGAATATAGTCTTTGGCCCCGGCAATATCCTTCTTTGCAAAAAAAGCCGCCAAGTGTTCTTTGATCTCCGCAGTCTCCCGCTTTTCATCCGTCATGCCTACTTTACATTCATAGACTTTCAGACCCCTGACCTGCACCCACACATAGAGAAGGAACTCCGAGATAAAACCGTATACACGTTTATGATAATCATCATAACCAGAGGCATCTATCTTCTCCTCCGCCATCTCAAAGATCGAAAAGAGCCACTGGCAGTACTCGTCATAAAGCGCTTTCGTACAGACCATCATATTCCCGAAATAAGTTCCTTTGTCATGTACCAGACGCACAAATGTCTCATAATAATCCGGGTACATTTTTTGCAGGATTTCACCTATAACATCCAAATCCCTGATATTATGGTTGCCGGCATATCCCTCATAATAGGAATAGTTGAGTTTCAGTTTCTTGGAAGTGATGATATCATATTCCGACAGTATCTTCTCATACTCCGGCCCGGTCAGGATCCGCCCTTCTTCCGTACAGAAATATCTGCGATAATGGCAGATCCCCACATAGTCAGAAGTACGGATATTTTTCCATATCCAGTAGACACCGGTCAATTCCCCGTAATAACAGTTCTTTGCGGAAATACTGACACCTGTGTCATCTCCAATATAACCGAGATCCTCCGCCCTGGCCCGCCCTACCTGAAGAGGTACATAAACAGGATCTCCCGGTGTCGGAAATTTCTTATGTGTCATGGTAAAAACAGTCACGCTCATGCCTGCTGTCCTTTCTGTCTGTCCAGAATACCCGCCATGATCTTACGTACATAGAAAAAGGCCGGAATTAGGAAAATATCTGCAAAGATCCACGCCAACGGGTTCGCATACATTACCGCCCGGAATCCAAAATACGGCACCAGCAAAAATCCCGCCACCCCTCTGGCCAGCATCTCAAACGCGCCGGCAAAAACCGCCAGCTTACTGAAGCCCATCCCCTGAATGAGGAACCGGACAATGTTCACCAATGCCAGCATAAAATAGAACAATACATTAGTACAGGTAAGCGCATAGGCATTTTCCAGAATGCCGGTCTCTTTCGCGTCCAGGAACAGCAGCAGCATCTGTCTGCCCACCACATGTACAATTAGCAGAGCTAACACGGAATAGACCAGTCCGAGAAGACAACAGGATTTCAATCCCTGATCCACACGCTTCAAATCGCCTGCGCCCACATTCTGACCGCCATAAGTAGCCATCGTGGAACCCATGGCATCAAAAGGGCACGCGAGAAGCATCCCCAGTTTGCCGCCGGCAGTAACCGCCGCCACTGCTTCCGAACCGATTCCATTCACAGCGCTTTGCAGTACCACGCTGCCGATCGCGGTAATGGAGTACTGTAATCCCATGGGAATTCCCATATTACATAGTTTAGCAGCATAGTCCCGGTTCCATCTGCGTTCTTTCTCAGACAACTTCAGAACCGAAAATTTTTTCCACATAAATACCAGACAGCAGATTCCCGCGATCACCTGGGATACCACTGTAGCAATCGCCGCACCGGTCACCCCCATCCGAAAAACAATAATACATAAAAGATCCAGGAAGATATTTATAATCGCCGCCATCACTAAAAAGATGACCGGTGTCCTGCTGTCTCCCAGCGAACGGAGAACCGCCGCCGTCATGTTGTAGAGAAACACCACCGGAATCCCCAGAAAAATAATGATTATGTAGTCGTAAGAGCCATCGATGATATTGGCCGGCGTCCGCATAACCTGCAGGATCGGACGGCATAGGATAGATACCACAATCGTTATCACAACCGCAAAAATCACAGACAGCCATACACTATTAGCCACATATTTGCGCATATTTACCTCATGCGCCGCGCCAAACTCCTGCGCAATGGGAATGGCAAAACCATTGCAAACACCCATACAAAACCCGATGATCAGAAAGTTCACGGATCCTGTGGCGCCCACAGCCGCCAGCGCATCTACCCCCAAGTAATGACCGACAATGATCGCATCCACCATGCTGTAGAACTGCTGAAACAATAAGCCGAACAAAAGCGGCACGGCAAACCCTAAGATCAGCTTCATAGGGCTTCCTTTGGTCATATCCTTTTCCATAATTTTCCTCCCCAGAGAATATCATTCTAAATTCTCGTACTTCCCAACATAGCACATTCATTTTCAGAGTGCAATCATTATTTTGCGCTTTTTTAAAAGTATATTGTTCTGGGTAATATCCGCCGTAAATGGAACGAAAAACGAAGTAGGATGTTCAGAAATAATAGAAGCGCGGACATGGATTCCTGCCTCCATACCCGCGCATATGACTATATTGATTACGCCAGCAAAGCCTCCGCCAGCGCCCGAAGCTGTGCCTCGGATTCTGCATTTAAAGTGGATCTCACTGTCACTACCGGTTCTAAGACAGTAATCTCCTTCATGCCTGCAAGCGCCTCTCTCATCAGCTTACCGGCCATCGGCGCCCAGCTTCCATTTTCAATCAGCCCTGCCGTACGTTTCTGATAATTCTTGGATTTCAAGCGTCCTAACAGACTCTCCATGGCAGGGAACAATCCGGCATCATAAGTCACAGAAGCAAGCACGATCCTGTCATAACGAAAGGCGTCCTCGATCACTTCCGCCATATCTTCCCTGGCCAGGTCGGACACCACCACCTTCGGCGCCCCCATTTCGCGGAGCATATCCGCAAGCTTCTCCGCCACATC
>CAYUKT010000330.1:0-3179 GCA_964445285.1 uncultured Bacteroides sp.
TTTACAGGCATTTTTGCGGCGCTGTCTTATGTGGTGTTCACCTTTTTGCAGATTAAGATCCCCCTGCCGGGCGGGGATGCCACTTCCATTCATCTGGGAAATGCCGTATGCGTTCTGGGAGCATTGCTGCTGGGCGGTGTCTACGGTGGTCTGGGCGGCGCCATAGGGATGACCATCGGCGACTTGCTGGATCCGGTCTATGTGGTCTATGCCCCTAAGACTTTGTTCTTAAAGTTCTGCATTGGCTTTATCACCGGCCTGATCGCTCATAAACTGGGGCACGTCAGCACAGAAACAGATAGTAAAAAAGTCCTGAAATGGACCATTGCGGCTTCCATCTGCGGCCTGCTGTTTAATGTGATATTTGATCCACTGATCGGTTATTTCTATAAACTAGTCATTTTAGGAAAGCCGGCTGCTGAACTGACTCTTGCCTGGAATGTGGCTTCCACTTCCATCAACGCAGTGACTTCTGCCATCGTATCCGTACTGGTATATATGGCCCTGCGGCCTGCCCTGAAAAAGTCAGGATTATTCTTTACCATATCCTGATCCTGTCTGACGGACATTTATCACACGATCACAAAAAACGGCTGAGAGACTGTTGCTGCCGCATGACTGTCTCTCAGCTGTTCTGTTTTGCTCTTATCTTTCCGGTCCTTTCTGATCATCTCTCTTTATGGCGCCATACCAGCCGCGCCATATTATCCCGCATAACTATCGTCTTCCGGCATAATAACCGCCGCTACGATGTATATGATCAGCCCCGTACCGCAGCTTGCCAGCGAGCACAGAAGCCATATCAGACGCACGAGGGTGGGGTCAACATTCAGATATTCCCCGATTCCGCCGCAGACACCGCATATCATCCTGTTTACTCTGGAACGCATCAATTTTCTATAATCATTATTCATCCTATTCTCCTTTCCAGCGATGCTTCTATTTTAATGTTTTTAGTTAGCAAATGTTATTGTTATATTACCCATATCGCAATCTATCTCCATCTGATTCTTGCTGTCCTTGTTCCAGCTTTTGCTGCTGGAAAGGCTGGAATAGTGATGACTGCCGATCCTGACATCCCCCATGTCGCAATCCACTTCAAATCCATAATCATCCTCCGAGCCCGCAAGATGTATACTCAGATTGCCCAGACTGCATTCCGCATCCAGCTGTCCCGTAACGTTTCCTGCAATCTCCGCATTGCCCATGCCCAATTCCACTTCCATGAGTTCCTTCACATCCATACCCTGGACAATGATTTCACCGACACCGATCTCCAGGATTGCCGTATCCGCCTTTAATCCGGCAGTCTCAATCTGTCCAGCGCCTACAAGCAGATTGATCGTCTTCGCCTCAAATCCTTTGGCTTCGCAGACACCTGCCCCGACATTAACCTCCATGATATCTGCCTTAAGGGGCACAGATTCCATATACCCGGCTCCCATTTCAACACTGACATAATCCATGGCACAGCTCTTGGGCAGATATAGGCTGATGGTGTCATTCGGGCCATTACGCCAATTGCCAACACGATGAAATCCGGCATTTTCTATGAACAGAATGTCTTTGTTCAGCGTGTCTTTTTCTATTCTATAATAAGTCTTATTCGTATCGCCTTTCACAGAAAGCCAGACATGTTCATCGGCAGACTCCTCTATGGTAAAATTACAGTCTGACAGAACTATTTCTAAACTGCGGAGCGTATCCGCCGTCACGGCCAGTTTCTGCTTCGTGCCGTTCGCATCTGCCTTCAGCCAATTTTCTTTCTCCCAGAAGGCATCCTCTCTCTCCCAGTCATCCTTCCAAAAGCCAAATCTATAATCTCCGTCCGCATACCTGTAAAATCCAAAAGGAATACCCGCTACACCATTAAGCGCCCCGGACGCAATCTGCCTAAATCCGCCTAACAGTCCGCACACCGTACAGATCAGGCACCCCAGAATGAACAGGACAAGCGCTGTGATCAAACTGCCTTTTGTAAACTTCTTCATGCCCGCGCACCTCCTTTATGAAAAATTCTCCGGCACAGATTGACAATGCCGCGAATAAGCGCCGGAATTGCCGTCCCCACTACCAGTACCGTAAGCCATAAGAACACCAATCCGAATGCCACAAGAATCAATCCTACACCAACAAGACACAAACCGCCAAGCGGCATCCCGAACATAGCCACGATTCCGGTAACCACCAGGGCAATGCCCACCACGATCATCACCACACCTACCGCCAGAAATGCCAGGAAGACACCGAAGAGTCCGGCAAGCAGTCCTACAGAACCGCCAAACAGACCGCCTAAAATCCCCAGCCAGATAGGGGATGAAAGTACAGCCAAAATCACGATGAGCGCAATCATACCGCCCGACATCCCCTGTTGCGGCGGCGGATTGTTTCCTGCAGACTGTCCGTAACGGCCGCCTTGGCCATTTGAGCTGCCATAAGCATTTCCCTGACCGTTTGGTCCACCGTAAGCATTTCCCTGACCATTCTGCCCGCCGTAAGCGCCGCCCTGGCAGTCTGCGTTGTAGAAATTCCCTCGAGCATTTTGCCCACCATTTTGACCAGTCTGTTTTTCTTCGCAATCCTGTGTCCGCATCACTTCATTTTTTCTCTGCTCCTCATAACCACGGAAACCAGACTCCGTAAACTCTCCTGTGCTGCCGCCGTCCACAAGCCCCGCCTTAATGGACTTGGCAATATCCTCCGGGGATCCCAGCGATGCGATCACACCTTGTTCGTTCCCCTCACCTGCATCATCAAAATAATCATTGTAATACTGTATTGCCTCTTCCCGTTCTGTCGGCGGCACATCATTAAGCAGAGCTGTCAGTCTCCTCATAAATTCTGCTCTATCCATTCCTCAATCCTCCCTCAAAGATACTGTTCAATTTGGCAGAATACCGATACCATTCACTGATATACAGATTAAGCTGTGCCCTTCCCTTTTCCGTGATCCTGTAATAGCGCCTGTTGCGCCCCGCACACTCCATATCGTACACTTCCAGGCATTCATCCTTCTGCAGCCTTCGCAGGACCGGATACAGCGTGGACTCGGAAATCTCGATAACCTGCCGTACCTCCTGCGTGATCTTGTATCCGTATGTGCCCTCCGGCTCATGGGACACCACAGCCAGCACAATAGCATCCAGCAACGCCGCACCTGTGTTAAAAACCATGCAATA
>CAYUKT010000331.1:0-3142 GCA_964445285.1 uncultured Bacteroides sp.
TGAAAATACTAGAGTAATTGACAGCAGACCTGCTGAAGATAACAGTTCCATACGTAGAAGACGTGTCTGTGATGAGTGTGATAAGCGGTTTACCACATATGAGAAGGTGGAGACGATTCCGCTCATCATCATTAAGAAAGATGATAATAGGGAAACCTATGACAGGTCGAAGATTGAGGCGGGCGTTTTGCGGGCGTGTCATAAGAGACCGATCAGCGCCAATCAGATCAATCAGCTGGTGGACGAGGTGGAGACAGAGATCTTCAACCGGGAAGAGAAAGAGATTCCCAGCCAGGTGATCGGGGAACTGGTAATGAACAAACTCAAAGATCTTGAGGCAGTTGCTTATGTCAGGTTTGCATCTGTCTATAGGGAATTCAAGGATATTAATACCTTTATGGATGAGTTGAAGAGTGTGCTGGATAAGTAGAGTTGTTTTGTGTGAGAGGAAAACACCTTGCAAAGATGCAGGGTGTTTTGCTATTATATAAAAAATTGCCTAAATATCCCCGAGTCTGTGAACGGGCTTTTGATTGGTTAAGTCGTAGGAACCAGGGACAGGGGAAGGAGAACGGAGTACAGACAATGGCTTGGCTGGAATGTTTTTATCCGGATGAATATCTGGATTCTGCATATGAAATTGATTATGAAGGATTGTACCGGCAGGGATACCGGGGCGTGATCTTTGACATTGACAATACTCTGGTGCCGCACGGTGCACCGGCGGATGCGAGGAGCATTGCCTTGTTTGAAGAATTGCAAAGCATTGGTCTTGAGAGTATGCTGCTATCTAATAACAAGGAACCACGCGTTAAGATGTTTAATGATATGGTACATTCTCATTATATTTATAAGGCCGGCAAACCTTCCACCAGAAGCTATCAAAAGGCGATGGAACGGATGGGGACTGATGCGTCCACCACATTTTTTGTGGGAGACCAGCTTTTTACGGATGTGTGGGGGGCGAAGAAGGCAGGAATCAGGACTTTTCTAGTGAAGCCTATTCACCCTAAGGAGGAGATACAAATCGTATTGAAACGGCGTCTGGAGTGGATCGTGCTATTTTTCTATAAGCGTTCCAAGGGGAAGTATTCGGATCTAAGATAGTGTGGGAAGTACTTTTCACATAGGAGAATGCCCCAGATAGAAGCATTTTCTGCATGGGATTGTGGTAATCAGTTGGGACAGGGAGGATGGTATGGAAATAAACGGTAAAACGAGGGTTTGTGGTCTGATCGGGAATCCGGTGGAACACACGCTTTCGCCGATGATTCACAATACACTGGCGCAAAGGCTGGGACATGATATGATCTATGTTCCTTTTCAGGTGGAACCCGGTCAGGCGGCGGAGGCAGTTGCGGGTGCTTTTGCTTTGAATCTGTTGGGACTTAATGTGACAGTGCCATATAAAAGTGAAGTGATCGCAAGTCTGCGGGAGATTGATGAATTGGCGCAAAATATCGGAGCAGTCAATACACTGGTGAGGACAGCGGACGGCTATAAAGGTTATAATACGGATATGGAAGGTCTGTACCGGGCGATGGTGAGCGAGGGTATCAGGATAGGGGGAGAACAGATTATCCTTCTGGGAGCGGGAGGTGCTGCCAGGGCGGTGGCTTATCTGTGTGCGGTGAAAGGTGCAGATCGGGTGTATATGCTGAACCGCACCTGGGATAAAGCGCAGGCAGTGGCTGGAGAAGTCAACCGAGCCACAGGGAAGGATGTGGCTGTACCGATGCTTCTTACGGAATATCCTAAGATTCCAGCAGGAAAATATCTGGCTATTCAGGGTACATCTGTGGGCCTAGCTCCGCATGTGGATGATGTGGTCATTGACGATGAGATCTTTTATGAGAAAGTCCACACAGGATTCGACCTGATCTACAGCCCCTGGGAAACCAGGTTTATGAAGATGGTGAAAGATCACGGCGGCAGGGCATACAATGGGTTGAAGATGCTTCTATACCAAGGGGTTATCGCTTACGAACTGTGGAATGAAGTAGCGGTGCCGGATACGGATGTACAGGTCGTCTACGAAAGATTAAAGGAGCATTTTGCCCTGGCTGATTGAGTCAGGCGGTGTAAGAGAAAAGGGGAAATTCCGGCAGGAAGGATACGAAAGAATATGGGAAATGTAATATTGATCGGGTTTATGGGATCGGGAAAGACTACGGTGGGTTTTAGGCTGTCCTATCGTCTGCGCAAGCCTGTCATAGACACGGACAAGGAGATAGAACGGGAAGAACAGCGCTCCATAGCGGAGATTTTTGCCAAGGAGGGTGAGGCGTACTTTCGGGACAGGGAGACCATGTGCCTGCAGAAACTTCTAAGAACTGTCAAAGAGCAGATTATATCAGTGGGCGGCGGGCTGCCCCTGCGGGAGGAAAACAGGAAGCTGCTACGGGAATTGGGGCAGGTATTCTATCTGCAGGCCAGCGCCGAAACGATTTATGAGAGGGTAAAGCATGATACGACAAGGCCATTACTGCAGGGTGATGACCCGCAGGGAAAGATTAGGACAATGCTCGTTGAACGGGACGGTTATTACAGGGATGCGGCGGATGTTGTGATCAATGTGGACGGTAAAAGTTTTGAGCAGATTTTAGATGAGATAGAAAAAGCGGCTGGCTGAAAATGGAACAGATTTGAAAACGGAGGAAAATAGAGATATGAAATTACTGGTGATCAATGGACCAAATTTGAATTTTCTGGGGATTCGGGAGAAGAGTGTCTACGGGACACAGGATTATGACTATCTGCTTCATATGATAGCAGAGAAAGGGCAGAAAGAGGGGTGCACGATAGAGGTGTTCCAGAGTAACCATGAGGGGGCGATCATCGACAGGATACAGGATGCCTATTTTGACGGGACAGAAGGGATCGTGATTAATCCGGGCGCCTATACGCATTACAGCTATGCGATCCGGGATGCGCTGGCCAGCATCACAGTGCCAAAGGTGGAAGTGCATATTTCAAATATCATGGAACGGGAAGAGTTCCGCAAGGTTTCTGTGACAGCGCCGGCCTGTGACAGGCAGATTTATGGACAGGGGCTTGCCGGGTATTTGATGGGAATTGACTTTATTCTTTCTCAGAAGACGGAATAATGTTGCTATAATAGTTTGGAAACAATATAGGAGAG